>CAYMTD010000506.1:0-2226 GCA_964393245.1 uncultured Syntrophaceae bacterium | reverse complement strand
GCCTCCCGTAGGAGTCTGGACCGTGTCTCAGTTCCAGTGTGGCTGGCCATCCTCTAAGACCAGCTAACCATCGTTGCCTTGGTAGGCCATTACCCTACCAACAAGCTAATGGTACGCGGGCCCATCCCTGGACAATAGCTTGCAAGCAGAGGCCACCTTTGATTCCAGCTCCCTTAGAAACTAGAATGTTATTCGGTATTAACCCCGCTTTCGCGGGGTTATCCCAAATCCAGGGGTAGGTTACCCACGCGTTACTCACCCGTGCGCCACTTTACTTTCCCAGTTGCCCAGGATTTCTCGTACGACTTGCATGTGTTAGGCACGCCGCCAGCGTTCGTTCTGAGCCAGGATCAAACTCTCCAGTTTATATTGGAATATGATCCTTTTCAAAGGAAGGATAAAATCGTGGGACCCAAAAACGATAACCCCTATTCTTTTGTCAAAGAGCACTATTCTGACAATTTATAATTAATACCTTATTATACTGAAATTGTCAAGAGGAAAAATACTCTGAATTATGTCCGCCAAGACTTCAATTCTACGAAATTTGCTTAAGTATTGTCAAGAATTTTTATGCGGTGAAATTTCTTCTTGCCCGCCCTCAACAGAATCTCACCTTTTTCTTTGAATTCGGCTAACGTGACAAGATAATCCAACCGATCTAATCTTTTCATATTTAAGTAGGCACCTCCCTGCTCAATCAGCCTCCTCGCTTCGGATCCCGAGCTACAAAGGCCCGTCACTTCAAACAATTTAAATATTGGAATTCCTTGAATAAATTCCCTACGTCCCATAACCTTGGTTGGTATAGAATCATCCACCTTCGCTTCACTGGATTCCTTTGCCATTATCCTGTCAGAAACAGAGGCAAACAGCGCTCTCGAAGCATCTCTCGCCTTTAGGGCCTCTGGTTCTCCATGAACGATCTTTGTTGCCTCAAATGCGAGGATTTCTTTAGCCTTCCTGATGTCTGCTCCCTTTAGCTTTCCGTATTCCTCCACCTCCTCCATGGGCAAAAAGGTGAATAACGCCAAAAACCTCTTCAAATCTCTGTCGTCCGTATTGATCCAGAATTGGTAATATTCATAAGGAGATGTACGGTTCGGATCGAGCCAGACCGCCCCTTTTTCTGTTTTGCCCATTTTTCTTCCGTCCGCAGTCATGATCAGTGGGAATGTGATCCCATAAGCCTGCTTACCCTCGAGTCGCCGAATGAGATCGATGCCAGCTACGATATTCCCCCATTGGTCGCTTCCTCCCATCTGAATGAGGCAGTCGTAATGTTTGAAAAGATGCCAGAAATCGTAAGCCTGAAGCAGCTGATAGTTGAATTCGATGAATGAAAGTCCTGTTTCCAAACGAATCTTGACCGATTCAGAGGCCAGCATCCTATTGACGCTGAAATGGACGCCAATATCTCGAAGAAAGTCGATATAGTTCAGCTTGGTCAGCCAATCCGCGTTGTTTAGGAGAAGGGCTTGATCCCCGGAAAAGTCGAGAAACCTGGAAAACTGCCTCTTTTGAGCCCCTGCGTTCTGAAGGATCTCTTCCTTCGTCATGATCTGTCGCATTTCGTCCTTGCCGCTTGGGTCTCCCACCAATCCGGTGCCTCCTCCTACCAAAGCAATTGGGCGATGGCCATGTCTCTGCATATGTGCAAGCGACATGATGGGCACGAGATTCCCCACATGAAAACTGGAAGCCGTCGGATCAAACCCAATGTAGCAAGTCACCTTCTTCCTTAGTAATTCGCGAACGCTTGCTTCATCCGTGACCTGTTCAAGAAAACCCCTTTCACCAAATACCTCGTAGACTGTCTTTTCGTGCTCCATACGTTTCATAATCGCTCGTGACTCCGTGATTTGGATGATTCCTTCAGTGGGACCCTGATTCTTTTGATATGGTTCGACTTACCCGTTTTGGCATCAACCTCTACCACGACGCCCTGGAGCTCAATGTCTTCCGTGGCCACATCGAATTTCCATGGAATCTGGGTCAGCAGGCGCTCCAGGGCAACTTCCTTCCGAATCCCAATGATAGAGTCCAAAGGCCCGGTCATTCCCACATCGGTGATGTAAGCGGTTCCACCATCCAGCACCTTTTCGTCACAGGTCTGAATATGGGTGTGGGTGCCTAAGACAGCACTCACCTTTCCGCTCATAAACCACCCCATGGCCACCTTCTCGGAAGTCGCCTCTGCATGGAAATCAATGACCAGGATATCGG
>CAYMTD010000505.1:0-2230 GCA_964393245.1 uncultured Syntrophaceae bacterium | reverse complement strand
TCTATTTGAAGAGAAAATTCTGATCAAACAGATGAGGATCATCGAAGTGCAACCGTCCAATCAGTTCAATGGCGTGGTGCCCCCTTTGGCGCATACTCCCAACGGATGGAATCCCCATGGAGAAAAGGATGAACCGTTCCACCCTTTGGGAGCCTTTCGCAATTCCCTTGCCATCAAAGATGCTTTCCCTTCGGCCGTCCTCACGGGGAAGTGCCTCCAGAACATCATAGGGAACAAGCTCGTAAGGAACCGATTGTGAAACTTCCTTTAAAGAAATCAGACGCTGCACTTGATGCCAGCCGGAGTTTATCCTGATTCCGAGACGTTCTTCTAAGGAAATATCCGGAAGCCACTGAGGCACCATCGCATCGAACATCAGCGGCCTTGAAACCATTCGATCCGTTCTTTCCCGATGGGGGGCAAGGAGATGATAACATCCACAATTGTTTGCCACATCCACCATAAATACGTCACCCTGACCATTCAGCGAAATACGAATGGTCAACCCATCGAGATGGCCTTTTTCAATCGAAGGAGGCCTCTCCCCTGCCCGCTCCGAATACCAGATCACATAATTGATTTGAAGGATCGGCTCTCTCTTCAGGAAGGCATGAGAGAGGTAGTAATAAACCGTGGGCTTTTCTGAATCCACGTCAGTTCGGTGATTCCTCCATACTACCCGGCCCGGCAGATCGTAAGGCCCCGACACATCCTGAATGAAAATCGGGGCAAAGGCTTGAACCAGTCTTTTCTCCTGAGCGGGATCGGGCATGGGGATCCTTAAAGGATTTTCTTTCGACGCCTCCATGATCTTCCGTAATTCTTCTTCGTGAAGGGAAATCCCTTGCCCTGGGGCAAAAGCCCGCAGACTTCCGTCAACCGGAAGCGCCTTCAGGTCCGCCTCAAATCGTTTTCTCATCTTTCCCCTCGAATTCTCGGCGACCAGCGCAACCGGAAGCGCAAGGAAAGGATAGAGACCAATCGTCCTGAGGAAGATAGAGTACTCATCTGGGACGTCAACATAAGATTGAAGGAGCGAATAGAAGCCGGGGCGCGTCTGATCATGACTTAGGAGCTCAGAAGAACAGGATTCCACCTGCCGATAGAGATTTTCCCGATCGGGTTGCTCTTTCGATGTCAGAGAAAAAACCATCTCATCCGGAAGATTGCCGATCTCTTTCTTTCTGGATCGAAGGTCCAGTTCCTGCATCCAGCGGAGCCATATTTCCCTCTGCTGGCCGTCTTGCAATCTGTGCTTTAAGGCAGAGAGAAAACGGTTGGTGCGAAGGTAGGGGAAGCCCGGAACCGAAAAGCCCGATGCATCCCTGACACCCGCTTCCCTTACCTTTTCATCTAACCGCTCAAAGAATTCCTGACATGGACTTGGCCGCTCGAGCGTCCGAGGAATTTGCTGAGATAAAAGGGAGGCACAACCCAAGAGGAAGAGAAAAAGGGGTAAAAGAAAGAACCCTCGATACCATTTCACCGGACACCTCGACTTCATTGCGACTGGTTTTTGATTCCGTCCTCTCGCCCATGCATCTACCATCCCTGGTCCTGACCAGGGATGCGAAAGCCCCTGAACCTTGCTTGGTAGAGGGCAGGTATCCCTCGCTCCTTTTAGAGGGGGGAGGGATCAATGGCAAAGGATGGAATGTGTTCTTATTATCAGATTAAGATATTGAACCACAAAAATAAAGCTTTTTGTTCTCGGTAAATCGGGAGGGTTGATTGGAGCACGTTATCAGATTTCCCCTTAAATCTCGGTTTTCGGCCTGTGGGACTTGAGGTGATCTTGCATTTTCTTCACGAGGATGGCATTCTTAGCGTCAGTAGATCCTTTCTAAATCTTATCCAATCATCGGTTGTCTCAAACAGAGAATACTTCTTTCAAGAAGGAGAGTTCCATGACGGAGCTATTGAGAGTCACAATGGGCGATCTCTTGGATCAGGTGGCAGCCCGGTTTCCGGAAAATGAGGCTCTGGTAGATGTTTCAAAGGCAATGCGTCTTACCTATGTCGAATTCCTGGGGTACGTCAATCAGCTTTCAAAAGGGCTTTTGAAATTAGGTGCGCAGAAAGGGGATCACATCGCTCTTTGGGCAAAGAATCGGTTCGAGTGGATCATTGCCGAATTTGCTGTTGCGAAGATCGGGGCGGTTCTGGTCAGCATCGACACGAACTCCCAGCTTCACCAACTCGAGTACCTCCTCAAGCAATCTGATTCTAA
>CAYMTD010000504.1:0-2234 GCA_964393245.1 uncultured Syntrophaceae bacterium | reverse complement strand
TATAGGGACCTCTCCCGTCAATTCGTTTCACTCAGGATCTCCTCTTTAAAATATCATCTCAAAAAAACGCCTACGTGTCAATGAACTGTTCGGATTTTGTATTTGCAAAATAAACATGTTATCATATTCGGAAATTTGTCCTATGAGAACGAGACTCAGCAAGAGTTATCGATCCCCTTTCGATGAAGGAGTAGAAAAAATGGCCCACACGGATCCGAAGAAAGTATTTTCAGGGGCTTCAAAATATGTGCTGGATGACGAGCTTGCCAAGATTGTCAACATCTCCATTGCCCTCGAGATGCCCCTTCTCCTCAAGGGGGAACCTGGAACGGGCAAGACGATGCTGGCCCATGCGATTGCTGAGGCCCTCCAGATGAGGCTGATCGTTCTCAATATTAAATCGAGCATGAAACTGATCGATGCCCTCTATCAATACGATACCCTTACCCGTTTGAACGACAGCCGCTTCGGAGATTCCAAAAGGGATGTGAGCAATATCGAAGAGTATATTCGAATGGGTAAGATCGGACAGTCCTTCGTCTCGGACCAACGGGTCGTCCTCCTGATCGATGAGATTGATAAGGCCGACACCGATTTCCAGGACGACATGCTCGATATGTTGGATCAGATGGAGTTTGACATCATCGAGATCGATAAGACGATCCGGGCAAAATATCGGCCCGTGGTCGTCATCACCTCGAATGCCAAGAAGGACCTTTCCGATCCCTTTCTGGGACGGTGCAACTTCCACCATATCGCGTTTCCGGAGCCTGATATGATGCGAAGGATTGTTCAGGTCCATTTCCCTGAGATTGAAAAAGAACTCCTTGAAAGCGCTGTTCGGACCTTCTACCGCCTCAGAGAGATTAAAGGGGTAGAGAAGAAACCGGCGACCCGGGAGCTGATCAACTGGATCCGAGCCCTTCGAGCTGACCCGGATATCCAGACGAGGGATCTGGTCAAGGGAGAGGTTCCTTACTTAGGCGTCCTCTTTAAGAAGAGCCCGGATTATGTGGTCGCCCAGAATGCTGTCTCGAGATTCAGGATATAAATTGTGCAACACCAAACATCAAGCACCAATAATCAAATAATAACCAAGATTCCAATGACCAAATTTTCAAGGAAATAAGAGTCTCCGGGTTATTGGAGTTTGGTGATTGGATATTATTTGGAGCTTGGAATTTCGCCTGCCTGCGCGAAGCTGCTTCGGCGAAGGCAGGGGATTAAAATTTGACGCGTATGTTCGTCGACTTCTTTTATTTATTGAGGAAAGTAGGTATCCCCGTATCTCCCACCTCCTTCTTGAGGCTCCAAAAGGCCCTGAGCATGGGGCTCATCAACTCGGTGGATGATTTTTACACCGGGGCCCGGTCCATCCTTGTGAAGAGCGAGAAGTATTTTGATCTCTACGACCAGGTCTTTGCCCACCGTTTTCAAGACCTCGAACTGAAGGAGCCAAGCCTTGTTGAGTTATCCGAGGTCGTTCGAGCTTTGCTCGAGGATTGGTTGAAAGATCCCAAAATGCTGGCCAACATCCTTGGCATCGATGAGAAGGATTTAGCCAAATTGACTCCGGAGGAACTCATCCAATATTTCCTCGACCGATTAAAAGAGCAGACCGAAGCCCACCATGGCGGAAACAAATGGATTGGAACGGCGGGGACTTCTCCGGTTGGACATTCCGGATATCATCCGGGTGGCATGCGGGTCGGAGGCGTATCAAGAAATAAGTCTGCCGTGAAGGTGGCCATGGAGCGAAGATATCGCGACTATACCCAGGAAGGTCCGATGACGCCCTCCCAGATGGGAGAAGCACTGAAGCGCCTGAGAAACATGGTCCCCTTCGGTCCCAAGGATAGGGTCAACATCGACGAAACGATCTACCAGACCATGAAGAACGGTGGAGAGATTGAGATTGTGTTCGACCGCAGCTTGCGGGACCGGTTGAAGGTCGTCCTGGCCATTGATAACGGTGGATGGTCTATGGATCCCTATATCGATCTGGTCCAAACGCTTTTCAATTATGCCCGCGCTCAGTTTAAAGACCTCAAGACCTTCTTCTTTCATAACACGATCTACGACTATCTATGGGAGGATCCTCAAAGGCGCGCCAAAGCCCACCGGGTGGATGAATTGATCCGGCTCGATCCGGAGACAAGGTTCATCATCGTGGGAGATGCCAGCATGGCGCCCTATGAATTGATGGCCACCGACGGTTCCATCTATGTGGAGGA
>CAYMTD010000503.1:0-2240 GCA_964393245.1 uncultured Syntrophaceae bacterium | reverse complement strand
ATCTCTCCATCATCCAACCTCCTCCAAGTCTAATTTTAGGCCATCACTGGCAGCGATGACTTTCAATCCTAACTCTTTTTCTAATTCTGAAGCAACCTCCCAGGGCTTGGCCCGGATCATCGTCATTCCGAAGTGTGTGAGGATGGTTAACTTGGGTTTGACCTTCTTGATAATGGTCTTCACATCTTCGATGGAAAGATGCTCAATCGGCTCATCGACGACAGGCTTGAGTCGAACCACATAGATAATGAGAATCTCTCCTCGATAGAGATGAGGAAGCTCCGGAAAGAATTTGGTATCGGAGATCAAAGAGACCGAATGGGGCTTGATTTTAAAATTGATGCCGTAGGTCTCCACTCGGTGCTGATGCTTCTGGGCCGTTGAGAATTGAACTTCCCCTATTCGATATTCCGTATTCTCCTTCAGGACGATCACTTTTTCAACATAAGCCCTCAGGTATCTTAAGACGACTGGATCCTCCTCCAATGCATCCTCAGGCGCAAGTAGGACTCCCTTCTTCTTGAACCCCCCTTCGGTCATCGCCTCGATCATCACATTTACATCGCCTGAATGATCCAGGTGCTTGTGGGTCAGGAGAATTCCATCCAATGTGGATGGTTCCAACTTGGGTTTGCTATTAAGGCATCGGACCAGAGCCCCCGGTCCCGGATCGATAGAGAGGTTCGTTTTTCCAACGGACATCCAGAGGCCACCGGAAGACCGGAGTTGCTTGGTCACCACGAATCGCGCACCCGCTGTTCCAAGGAATTTAATGAAGGACATGTTTCAAAGAAAGATTAAGGCTAAGGTTGAGCTTGAGGAAATCTCCAGACCAGTACAACAAGATTTATTCCCCTATACCAAATCAACTTCCATTCTTAACCTTAAGCCTAGCCAAAAATATTTGAAATTTCCTGAAGGTGTCATCCTGAACCATGCCCTGAACTCGTTTCATGGGTTGTTTCAGGATCTCACTCTCAGGACGAACCGAGATGCTGAACCGAGTTCAGCATGACAATGACCGGTCTCAAATGTTAGAAGAAAATTCTCAGATTTAACCATGTAGGAATCTAAACCTGAACCTAAAGGGTTCTCACCTTGATTTTACTCTTAATCTCAACCTCAGCCTTAACCTCAACCTAACAAGGTTTTGCTATTCTCCTTCCAGTTCCCGCAGTTTTCCGTCATCCAACCCGAAATAATGACCCACTTCGTGGATGACCACTTCTCTGATCTTCTCTTTAACCTCTTCTTTTGTTTCACAGATTGTTTCAATAGGAATCTGAAAGAGGGTAATTTTGTCGGGAAGAACATTCCCGTAATAAAATCCCCTCCGATCATAGGGGACGCCCTGATACAGCCCTAATAATTCGGAAGGGGAACGAAGTCCCATCTCACTCAAGAGCCCCTGGGAAGCTTGCCGTTCCACTACGACATCCACATTTTCCATCTTCTTTTTGATGAATTTCGGAAGCCTCTTGAGCGCGACAATCACCGTCTCCTCAAACTCTTTTCGGGTTAGCTTCATAAACAAAAAGGAGGGTTAAGATTCCCTCCCAATTTTTGTCGAATTTTAGTAAAAAAGAAGGAAGAATTCAAGAGAAATTTGGTAGAAATTCAGGGAGACCAAGGAACAAAATCTCCTTAACCTTATATATTGACGATTTCTCAAATAATCATATATAGTTATCCGTAGAGACACCGATGATGACGACTTTTTCAACTCCAGTTGCCCTCATTGCCCCTTACCCTGAAATGGCAGAGCTGGCCCGCGCCATTGTGCAGGAGTTTGAGAGACCTATTGCGATTGAAGTTGGAGACCTACAGGAAGGGCTGCGAAAAGGCCGCCTCCTGGTCGAGCAGGGGACGGGGCAGGGGAGTACCCTAAGGCCCACGATTCTTTGATCTCAAGCGGGGGAACCCTGTGGGAGCTCAAAGATGCCTTCTCATCTCGGATGATCTAACAGGCGGAGCAGATGCCGGCGCCCAATTTGCAAAAAGGCAGCTCAGCACCTTCCTCATTTCCTTGCCGGATGACCTTCAGATCGATTTCTCAAAGTATACCCGCCAAGACGTATTGGTCATAAATACCGATTCAAGAAGATTAAGTCCTGAGAAAGCCTTTTTGAAGGTATCCAATCTGCTAAGACGCTTCGACCCAAAATTTCCCCCTATCATCTATAAGAAAATTGATTCCACGCTCAGAGGAAACATTGGCAATGAGATCGATGCCATTCTGA
>CAYMTD010000502.1:0-2244 GCA_964393245.1 uncultured Syntrophaceae bacterium | reverse complement strand
GATCTATGACCAGGACAGGGGGGATGGAATAGCAGGGGTCTGGCTTCCCGGAGCCTTAGAGAAGAAATATCCCAATGCTGGGAAAGAGTGGGGCTGGTTCTGGCTTTTCCCATCCAAGTCGCTCTCGATTGATCCGAGAAGCAATATTGTCAGAAGACACCATGTTCATCCTGCCTTGCTGCAGAAGGCGTTCAAGGTCGCTGTAGGAAAAGCAGGGATTACAAAACAGGCATCCCTTCATACATTAAGACACAGCTTCGCGACCCATCTTTTGGAGACCGGCTATGATATCAGGACAATTCAAGAACTGCTCGGTCACCAGAATCTTCAGACCACCATGATCTATACTCATGTGGCAACTAAGAATATTCTTGCGGTAAGAAGTCCCCTGGATAAATAGGGGATCATTGTAATAGAAATAATGGCCGACCTGCGTGGCCATAGCCACTTCGGCCCACCGGGCGCACGTTTTGGTTTGGAGGCGCAACGACTGGAATTTCTAACGGGGTTTACTCAATTCTTGTTATGTGTTAGAAACGTAAAAAACAAAGCCTGGGTTAAGGAAAACGTTCAATATTTGTTTTTCGATTCGGGATTCAATGGTTGAGGAAAAGATGCGTGTAGCTATGTATTATAACAACAGAGATGTGCGTCTGGAGGAGATGCCGAAGCCACGGATCGGTCCGGGTGAATTGCTGGTCAAGGTGTTCGCGAGCGGTATCTGTGGCAGTGACGTGATGGAGTGGTACCGAATCAAAAAGGCCCCAAGAGTGCTCGGACACGAGATTGCAGGTCAGATCGCCGAGGTCGGAGAAAGGGTAAGGAATTATCGGATGGGTGATCGTGTTTTCGTCTCTCATCACGTTCCGTGCAACACCTGTCGTTACTGTCTGAACGGACAGCATACGGTATGTGATACGTTGCGGAGCACGAATTTTGATCCAGGAGGATTCGCCGAATACATCCGGATCCCCAACATCAATGTAGACCGGGGGGTTTTCATACTACCAGAAGGAATATCCTTTGATGAGGGTGTCTTTATCGAACCCCTCGCCTGTGTCCTCCGGGGCCAGAGATTAGCCCATTTTAGCCCCGGCCAGACAATTTTTGTCATTGGCAGTGGAATATCCGGTCTTCTCCACATTGCGCTGGCTCGCGCATCAGGAGCCGGACGTATCGTGGCCTCGGATATCAACGAATACCGGCTGAAGGCAGCGGAGAAGTTCGGTGCCGATGAAATTCTTGATGCCGAAGAGGTGAATCCGTCCCGACTTCGCCGGATCAACAGAGGCCATCTTTTTGACCTTGTGGTTGTCTGTGCAGGAGCTGTTTCTGCTTACAATCAGGCATTACAGTCTGTGGATCGAGGAGGGACTGTCCTATGCTTTGCACCCATTGAACCCGGTGTGAACTTCTCTCTGCCTCTCTTCGACGTTTGGAATGACGGGATTACGTTATTACCCACTTACGGGGGCAGTCCTTCTGATATTGAAAGGACCATTGAATTGATAGGAATCCAACGCCTTCCCCTTCGTGAGATGATCACCCATCGACTTCCTCTGGCGGAGACGGGTCTTGGATTCAAGCTTGTGGCCGAGGCCAAGGAATCCATTAAAGTCATCATCGAACCGCATCGATAGGATTTCATGCCTGAGAATTTCCGACTTGATTGGCGTAAAGGAGGATCCAGCCGCTTTGAAAGACGGAATCGTTCCTTTCGGTGGACCCTTTCGACCTTCTTACTTGTTCTCCCCTGGTTTCTTTCGTGTGTCGGGGTTTCTCCACCTGCGAATAGCCTGATCTCCCACATAATCCCAAACGTTCCATTCCATCCCCAGGAGGAATTTCAGTGCGGGCCCGCTTCTCTGGCTGGGATTTTGAACTATTGGGGGGTGGACGTTTCCCCAGAAAAGGTCGCCTCCGAGATTTACAGCAAGTCGGCGAAGGGGACTCTGAATATCGACATGGTTTTGTATGCAGAGAAGCGAGGATTAAAAGCCAAACAGTATCGTGGTAGCTTGGAGGATATCAAGAACAAAATCGATTCTCGTTATCCCTTGATGGTCCTGGTGGATGAAGGGTTCCTTGCTTATCAGAGGAATCATTTCATGGTTGTGATTGGCTATGGGGAAGATGGCATCGTTGCGAATTCGGGGAGGGAACAACATAAGCTTATTTCTTTCAAAGATTTCTTGAGGTCATGGGAAAGGGCCAAATTTTGGACCCTCCTGATAACGCCGAAGT
>CAYMTD010000501.1:0-2253 GCA_964393245.1 uncultured Syntrophaceae bacterium | reverse complement strand
GGGTCATTCATGATTTTAAAAGCCAAAGCCGACAGCGGGCATCCGTTGTTAGCGGTAAAAGAGAGCTCCCGTCCCTGGACGTCCACGCCCTTCACCGGTGGGATATCTAAGGGCGAAGGCAAGTAATCAACGATCGCATCGAGAAGGGGTTGAACCCCCTTGTTTCGGAAGGCCGCACCGCAAAGCACCGGAATTCCCTCTAATCGGAGCGTCACCTGCCTGAGCGTCCGCTTCAGCTCCAATTCTGAGACTTCTTGACCATCGACAAATTTCTCCATCAGAAAATCATCCCGTTCGGCTAATCGTTCAATCAGGAATTCGCGTTGCCAAGAAGCCTCCTTCAGATAATCTTGTGGGATATCCAAAATCTCATAACGTTCACCGAGGCTGCGAGGATCATAAATGATCGCTTTCATGCGAATGAGATCGATGACGCCTTGGAAATCTTCCTCTTTGCCGATCGGCAGCTGGATGGGAAGGGGTGTCGTCTTAAGACGATCAACCATCATCTTGAGGCATCCCTGGAAGTCAGCCCCGGTTCGGTCCATCTTGTTGATGAAGGCAATTCTTGGAATTTTGTATTTGTCCGCCTGTCTCCAGACGGTTTCGGATTGCGGTTCAACGCCTCCTACCGAACAGAAGACAGCCACCGCACCGTCCAAAACACGGAGGGAGCGTTCAACTTCTATCGTAAAATCGACGTGTCCAGGGGTATCGATGATATTGATCCGGTGGTCCTTCCAGAAACAGGTCGTGGCCGCAGAGGTGATGGTGATCCCCCTCTCCTTTTCCTGTTCCATCCAATCCATGGTTGCAGACCCCTCATCGACTTCTCCAATCCTGTGGGTGACGCCGGTGTAGTAGAGGATTCTCTCCGTGGTGGTCGTCTTTCCCGCATCGATGTGAGCCATGATGCCGATGTTACGGGTATGTTCTTTCAATAAGGAGTTTGACACCTCAATACCTCTACCAACGATAATGGGCAAAGGCTTTGTTGGCCTCCGCCATTTTGTGAGTATCCTCTCTCTTCTTAATCGCTGCCCCTCGATTATTGGCTGCGTCAATCAATTCTCCTGCAAGTTTTTCTTCCATCGTTTTCTCAGAGCGCTGTTTTGCAAAGCCGATAATCCATCGGATCGCAAGGGCCACCTTTCTTGAGGGCCTCACTTCCACTGGAACTTGATAAGTGGCCCCTCCTACTCTCCTGGGCCTCACCTCGATTAGGGGTCTCACATTATCCATGGCCTGCTTAAACATCTTAAGAGGATCCGATTGGGTACGTTCCTTAATGATGTCAAGCGATCGATAGAAGATGTGTTCTGCGACACTCTTCTTTCCAACACGCATAATTCCGTTGATAAATTTTGCGATCAGCGCATCCCGATATTTGGGGTCGGGTAATATTTCCCTTTTTCTTACTTCTCTCTTTCTGGGCATAACCGTTCCTTCTTCTTTCTGCTTTTCTTTGAGTCTCAGGGGGAGAAGGCTTCCTACTTGGGTTTCTTGGCTCCGTATTTTGAGCGGCCCTGTTTTCGGTCTTGAACACCTACTGAATCCAGGGTGCCACGGATGATGTGATACCGAACTCCTGGGAGATCTTTCACCCTCCCTCCCCGAATGAGCACGACAGAATGCTCTTGGAGGTTGTGACCAATTCCAGGAATGTAGGTGGTCACTTCGATCCCGTTAGTCAATCTCACTCGGGCAACCTTCCGAAGGGCGGAATTAGGTTTCTTCGGAGTGGTGGTATAGACACGTATGCATACTCCCCTTTTTTGAGGAGAGCCCGTAAGAGCGGGTGCTGAGGTCTTACTCGTAATCCTTTTTCTTCCCTCCCGAACCAATTGATTAATCGTAGGCATCTACCCCTCTCAAATACCAAAAATAAGTTATTTCAAAACCTTAAAGGAATAAAGAGAGCGCACTTTCTAAAAGCGAAAAAACTTTTAAAATTTATCAGATTTTTTTCTATTTGTCAAACCCTTTTTATGACTTTTTAGGAAATTTTAAAAAAATTGGTAAGGACGAGGAGAGGGATGAACGAAATGGGAGGAGAGGGTCATTCCTAACTATCTGAAATTAATTTAGATTCGCCCATGAAGAGCTTTGAGACCTTTCATTGCCTCATGAATATGGGTTCCAACCTCTTCAGCCATTTTGAAACCAGTGTTTTAGCCCTAAGACCCAGTCCGAGTCGGAAGAGGATGGCCTCCCTATTCCACTTGCAAAGCTTGAGAACGTGTGGTATTCGCT
>CAYMTD010000500.1:0-2256 GCA_964393245.1 uncultured Syntrophaceae bacterium | reverse complement strand
TCACCCCCTTCTCCAAAAGGTTGAGAACATGGCCGTGGCTCACCTTGACCGGGAAGCAGGTTTCCGCCACCACGTTCTCCACGCCTTTTCGGATCAGCTCCTTGTTCGTGGGATCGGAGAGCACGACCCGATAACCCAGCTCTGTGAAGAAAGCTTGCCAGAAGGGGAACAATTCATGCAGATAGAGAATCCGGGGAATCCCGACCTCGGGGGCATGAGAGGGAAGATGCTCCTCCCCTTCATAGGGAGCGAAGAGCATCTTTTCCCTTTGCTCAAAAAGATCGGGAAGATCGGACCCTTTTGTTCGTTTGATGACATCGTACTTTTCACATCGGCTTCCATAGAAGAGAGGTTTCTCTCCTTCGACGCTCACCTTTCGAATCAGACAGAGATTGGAACACCCCTTACATTCAAAGGAGGACTGCTCATAGCGCCGCTGGCTCAGGTCGAATCCTTTGAAACTGGAACGTTCCCACGTCCGTTCCTCCAGGGCCAAGATGGCCACCCCGATCGCTCCTGTGACATCGTGATTTTCAGGAACGGTGATCTTCTTGTCGAGGACGCTCTCAAAGGCCGCCACCACCCCACGATTGAAGGCCGTCCCTCCCTGGAAGAAGATTCGATCTCCGATGCGTCGATCCCCAACCACCCGGTTCAGGTAGTTCTGCACAATGGAGTAGCTGAGTCCGGCTACCAAATCATCCTTTTTGGCACCTCTCTGCTGGTGATGAATCAGGTCGGATTCAATGAAGACCGTACATCGCTCGCCCATCCTCGCCGGCTCCTTGGCAGAGAGGGCAAGCTCACCAAATTCCCCTTTGATCGAAATATCCAATTTTTCGGCCTGCTCTTCCAAGAAAGAACCGGTTCCTGCTGCACAGACCTTGTTCATCTCAAAGTCAATTACCACCCCATTGTCGAGGCTGATATATTTTGAGTCCTGCCCACCGATCTCAAAAATCGTATCGACAGTCGGATCGATATGGATCGCCGCGGTAGCCTGGGCGGTGATCTCGTTGCGCACCAGATCCGCTCCCACAAAGTCGGCAGTCAAGTAACGACCGGAGCCGGTCGTCCCCACGCCCTTGATCTCCACCCTTTCACCGACCTCCTCCCCAATTTCCTGAAGGCCTATGCGGACTGCTTCGATGGGCCGACCAGCGGTCATCAAATACCTCTTGGCAAGAACATTCTTCTCCCGGTCGATCACAACGAGATTGGTGCTGATCGAACCAACATCCAGACCAAGATAAGCCTCGATCTTCTCAGAGCCCTCCCCTACCCTCTTGAGGTCCGCCTGCCCAGCACCCGCAAGGCACAGGGCCCGCCCGTTGGGGCCGTCTGAGAGATGATGAGGGGCGAGACAGAGAGGTCTTAACGGGGTCTCTGTTTCTTGATGCTCCTGAATATATTGATGGAGGCGGCTGAGGCCTTTCACACCCTTTCGAACCTCCTGGCTTTTCTGGGTGACCAGAACGGCGCCGATCGCTCCCATCGATGCATAATATTTCGGGATGATCAGCTCTCCTTCAGAGAGTTCCAGCACATCCAGAAAAGCCTTCCGCATTCCCACATTAGCCGCCACCCCTCCTTGAAAGGATACGGGTTTTGCGAATATCTTTCCTTTCCCAATATTGCTTTTGAAATTTCTGGCCAAGGCGTAACAGAGGCCAGCGACGATGTCATAATCGGGGGTGGCAATTTGCTGAAGATGGATCATGTCCGATTTGGCGAAGACGCTGCATCGTCCTGCAATTCGAGGTGGGTTCGTCGATTTCAAAGCTAATTGACCAAACGCCTCGATGGTGAGACCTAACCGGCTGGCTTGTTGATCCAAAAAAGACCCTGTGCCGGCCGCGCAGAGGGTATTCATCGAGAAATCGCTGATCTTATGATGACCTTCCTCTTCTTCGATGAGAATCAGCTTCGAATCTTCTCCGCCGATATCGATGATCGTCCTGACCTGCGGATAGAACACCTCAATGGCCCTGGCCTGGGCGATGATCTCGTTGACGAAATTTCCGCCCAACAGTTCCGCGACAAGCTTCCCTCCAATTCCTGTAAAGGAAATACTGTGGAACTTTTCGGATGGAATCCGCCTCAGGATCTCTTCGAATATGTTCGAAACCGTTTGGAGGGGCTGGCCTTTGAGCCGGGTGTAATGTTCTTCCAACACCTCTTGTCGATCATTCAGGATGACCGTGTTTGCACTGACGGAGCCGACATCGATTCCTAAATAGAGTGCTTCACTCCCCA
>CAYMTD010000499.1:0-2262 GCA_964393245.1 uncultured Syntrophaceae bacterium | reverse complement strand
AAAAGAGGATAAAGACGATGCTGAGCGTGATGAAAATGGAAGAGAGGGCGCTCAGGAGAAGAACTCCTTCGATCACCCTCTCTATGATTTTTGTGGAAATTTTTCTTTTCAAAGGTTAACTACTTCTTTTCTTCCAACTTCAGAAGGTCCTCAATTCTCATGCCGATCTTTGCTTCCCCACCAAACACGGATCCGGTGACTCTCTTTTCAAATCGTTCAGATGCAAGTTTGTAGGCACGATCAGGAAGAGGGATATATTTGACCTGCTTGACCAGTTTCGGGGCATGCTTGAGATAAAACTCCACGAACTCCCTCACTTCCGGTCTTTGGGCCGATTTCTTATTCACATAGATAAAGATCGGCCTTGAAAGAGGAGAATAGGCACCATTCATGACCGTTTCCATTGAAGGAATGATGGGTCCCTTCCCTCCATCAATGGCAACCAATTTCAACTTATCGGGATTCTCAGCATAGTAGGCATAACCGAAGAATCCAAGACCTCCTTTATCTGAAGCGATCCCCTGAACCAGGACGTTGTCATCCTCGCTTGCAGTATAATCGCCTCGGCTCGCTCTTGACTTCCCAACGATAGCTTCGGTAAAATAGTCGAAAGTGCCCGAATCAACCCCGGGACCGTAGAGTTTTAGCGCTACATCGGGCCACTTCGGATTCACTTGGTTCCATTTCGTTATTTTTCCCTCTGCCGCTGGCTCCCATATCTTCTTGAGCTCCGCGACGGTCATAGACGTCACCCAGGTGTTCTTGGGGTTGACCATTACGGCCAAGCCATCATAGGCAACAGGAAGCTCGATGTACTCGATACCCGCTGCCTTGCAGGCATCGATCTCCTTCCTAACAATGGGTCTGGACGCATCCGATACATCGGTCTCGGCTCGGCAGAATTTCTTAAACCCTCCGCCTGTCCCCGAGATACCCACTGTGACCTTTACGCTTCCTCTTTTCGCTTTTTGAAACTCCTCAGCCACCGCTTCGGTGATGGGGTAGACCGTGCTCGATCCATCGATCTTGATGATTTGCTCCTGTCCCCATCCTGGAGCGGCACCAAGTCCTGGCAGCATCGCCAACAATGTCACGATGAAAACAAAGAACCTTTTCAGTGTTTGAACTGGCTTCATATTTGTCATTCCTCCTTTTAAGTTATTGGGTTTTTGTTACAGCTCTGTTACAATAATGTTACATTTTTGTTAGGGCATGTCCTCACCTCCTTATCGAGTGGACTGTGCTCCATACGATCTTTTCTGAGCCAACTCTTGCTCGAGATGATAATACACGTCTATTACAAGAGCGTTACGTGACTGTTAAATTTCAGTGACCAAGGTTTGTTTTCTACTTATTCTGAAGGGATTGCCTCTTTCGTGACATTCAGGAGATGTTTTTTGGAACGGCTAATGGCGAAAGGGCTTTTTTGAAAATATCCGTACGACAGGAAGGCTAAGTGCAAAGGCGTACGAGATGGATTTCAACCAAAGACGAGTCTTGGGGTGGCAAGATATGGTTGCGACAGATGGAGATGCTTTGAACTGGATTTCGATACCCTTTTCTGACGAACTTTCTTTTAGTAGATCGATTACCTGCTGGACAAGCGATTTTGAATCAGCTTTGCAGCCCTGAGGATCAGCTCATTGAGTGAAAAAGGCTTGCTCAGATAATCGTCCGCCCCAATCTCAAGCCCATAAACCCTGTCTTCTGGCATCGCCTTCGCCGTGAGCATCAATATCCCCATCTCTCGAGTCGCTTTGTTTTGACTTCGGCGGATCATTCTGCAAAGTTCCCAGCCATCGAGATTTGGCATCATCAGATCGAGGATCAGAAGGTCGGGTCTTTCTGACTCGATCTTCTGCCAGGCCTCGAAACCATCATAGGCCTTGACCACTCGATATCCTCTTTCTTCGAGGTTGTAGGCGAGCATTTCCACAAGATCCCTCTCATCGTCAACGATCAAGATGGTCGCTTCTACGGTGGCATCCATCTCCTTTTCCTCCGGGGTGGCCCTCTCTTTGATCGGTGGGATTGGAAGGAGGCCGTGTGTCCTCCTGTCGTTAAAGAAGAAAATAGCAACCTTCCTCTCGAGGATGGCCTTTTTGATGGATTCCTTTTCTTTTTCTGAGAAGATGATTGACTTCCAGGACGTCAAATGATGACGTTCATGAAAATCAGAACTGGCCAGGAAGGGAAACCGTTCCAGACCAACAGCTTCAAAGAGGTCATCTCTATTGGCGATTTCCCAGGCATCGATTTTAT
>CAYMTD010000498.1:0-2264 GCA_964393245.1 uncultured Syntrophaceae bacterium | reverse complement strand
CATGTTTCTCGAGTCCTGATAGACCTTCCCTTTATTCCCGGAAAGGACGAAGGATTGACCTTCTCTTGTATAAAAACTCACCTGAACATCTTCCAAAAGAATGATGTTTTGGCCCTGGTATTGTTGGACGGCCTTCGCATCCAACTCCCAGGTTTTTTTGCCGTGTTTGTCCTCGACCAGCCGTATCTTCTTAAGGGCCATGTCTGCCTCAACATGCCGAATCTTTCCCAGACTCTCTCTTTCTTCAGAATTCTTCTCCCTTTGGAGATTCACCCAGAGGCTGGTGAGAACGGTCCCAGCGATCAAAACGAACATTATGAGAATAAGAACCTTAGCTTTTCGCATCAGCCAACTCTATCTTAGATTTGAGATTTCAGATCTTCGATTCAAAATCCGCAATCGCCCATCGGCAATCTGAAATTGAATTACACCACACCTGCCTTCAAAAGATCATGAAGATGAATGATCCCAACGGGCACTTTATCTCCCGCCTGGTTGAACACGAACAGAGAGGTTATGGAGTATTCTTCCATCCTCTGGACCGCTTTGGCAGCCAGGGCATCCTTTTCAATCCACTTCGGATTCCGGGTCATCACGTCAGAGGCTCGCCGATCAAGAAGGTCGCTGAATTTCTCTAAGGCGCGCCGCAGATCCCCGTCTGTGATGACACCGACTAAATGACCTTCTCCGTTGCAGACCGCGGTTACCCCCAGCCGTTTCGAGGTGATTTCAAAGATGGCATCTTTCATCAAGGTCTTTTCTGTCACTGCGGGAAAAGCCTTTCCCACATGCATCAGGTCCTCCACCTTAAGGAGAAGCCTCTTCCCCAGAGGTCCCCCGGGATGGAGAAGGGCGAAGTCCTTTTCATCAAACCCTTTCTTCATCATGAGAGCAACGGCCAAGGCATCCCCAAGGGCCAGGGTCGCTGTCGTGCTCGCCGTAGGTGCTAAACCCAGTGGACACGCCTCCTGTTTCACATGGATGTTGAGGCAAACGTCTCCTGCCCTGGCCAGGCTGGAGTTCGTGTTCCCCGTGAGCGCGATCAGCCGGTTTCCGTACCGTTTGATGAGAGGAAGGGCTTCTAACAGCTCCCTCGTCTCGCCGCTATTGGAGATGGCAATGACGACGTCCTCCTTTGTCAGCATCCCAAAATCCCCGTTCACTCCCTCTGCGGGATGAAGGAAAAAGGCAGGGGTTCCTGTGCTTGCAAATGTGGAAGCAATCTTTCGGCCCACCAATCCGGATTTGCCCATGCCCATGAGAACCACCTTCCCTTTACAATCGTAGAGGAGTTCCACGGCCTTTGAAAAATCCTCGTCAATCCTTTCGGATAAATCGAGAATCGATTGGGCCTCTATTCTTAAGACCCTCTTGGCTTCTTCGACAATATTCACCCGATCTAACCTCCTCTCTGTCCTTCCGTACTTTCCCTCTGAATGGGATGGGCATCAAAGGCATCCATCCTCATTTCTTTCCGATCGGCTGTTCGAAAGATTTAGGTCTGGAGGTCTGTTGTCTCTTCTTCCGAACATTCGATTTCTTCTTTCCATAATGCAAGGAGGCTTTGATAAAATCTCTAAAAAGAGGATGAGGGTCCATAGGTTTTGACCTGAATTCCGGATGAAACTGGCATCCGAGAAACCAGGGATGACCTTCCCATTCGGCAATCTCAACAAGCTCCTTGTCGGGTGAAATGCCGCTGAAGCGGAGTCCCTCTTTTCCTAAGATATCCAGGTAGGCATTATTGAATTCATAACGATGGCGGTGTCGTTCGAAAATCAACTTTTTATTATACGCCTGCATCGCCAGGGTCCCCTCTTCCAGACGACAAGGATAGAGCCCAAGCCTCATGGTCCCACCCTTTGGAGTATCTGTGCTCCGCCTCTGAAGGACCTGTTCCTGATCGACCCATTCCTCCAAGAGATAAATCACCGGATGGGGGGTGCGGGGATCGAATTCTGTGCTATTGGCCCCCTTCAGACCCGCACAATGCCTCGCGATTTCAATGACCGCACATTGCATGCCCAGACAGATCCCGAAATAGGGGACCCTTTTCTCCCGGGCATACTCGATGGCCTTGATCTTGCCTTCGATGCCTCTCGTTCCGAAACCTCCGGGTACAAGGATGCCATCGGCTCCTCTGAGAAACTGTTCAGGTCCCTCTTTCTCCACCTGTTCTGAATCAATATATTTCAGATTCACCCGGGCATCGTTCGCAATCCCCCCATGGACCAAAGCCTCGGTCAGGCTCTTATAGGATTCGA
>CAYMTD010000497.1:0-2268 GCA_964393245.1 uncultured Syntrophaceae bacterium | reverse complement strand
TTTTCTCTTTTCATCGGAGCTAAAGATTACATGGGACGTGTTGAGATGGGGAGGTATGCCGAATACCACTATCCTGAAAAAGATTTTCCGTTTGAGATGGATGACGGGAAGATTGTTCCAGGAGAGAAATATTTCTGGACTTTTGTTCAAGGAGTGGTCAGCGCCGACCGCTGTCACAATAAACAGATGCGTGCGGAAGTTACCAGAAGGAACAAAAGAGTAAATGTTGTGTCCAAAAGTGTCGAGGAATGGGGGGACTATCTGCTCGACAATATCGAGAGGATGTTCTAATCTATTTTCTCTACCTGGATACGGAGCTCTTTGATGCCCTGAATCCCTGGTGGATCTCCCAATAGAAGGTGGGCTTTCCCATTACGCGAGCAAGCTCTGGAGTTGCATCGCGAGCATCATATCGCCCTTGATTTTCAGCTTCCCTCCCATGAAGGCTGCGACGGCATCCAAGCTTCATTCAACCATGTCTGCAAAATCGTTGGAAGTCAAGGTAATGGTGATATCAGCCGAAGGAGAAGGGCCCTCACTGACAACCCCTTTTCCATCAGCAATCATGATAGAGTAGGTTCCCGGATCGGTCCCACCGATATCGAACTGAAACACGCCCTTTATTCCTGTTAGCTTTGCGGGGTTGGCATCCATCCTCTTCTGCATTTCGTTGAAGATGTCCTGGGTTGTCATTTCTGCCCTCCTGTTTGGTGATGAGAAGAAACAAGGCATCGCATCTGCCGGATCAAAGCAAAGGAGTATTGAGTTGCGCGCTGAGTTCTTTTCTCAATTGCTCGGCAGAAACAAAATGGAGGCCCTGCATGCCTAAGGAAACAGCCGCCTCCACATGACCTTGGGTGTCATCGATGAGGAGGATCCTGTCCGGATCGACCGACGCCCATTCGATGGCCTTTTGGAAGATCCGAATATCTGGCTTCTTAAATCCCGCCTCGTAGGAGAGAATCCATTTCTCAAACGTGAAGATGATGGGGAATTTCGAGACGATGTAGTTAAAGTGAAGGGGATCGGTATTTGAAAGGAGGCCGAGCCTCCATTTCTTCTTTAGAGAGCGAATGATTTCTGAGACGTCTTGATCTTCAATGAAGATCTCTGTCCAGATGGCGACAAATTGGTCATAGGTTAGGGTCAGCCCCAGGGATGTCCTGACGGTTTGGAAAAATCCAGAGGGCGACATCTTCCCCTTGTCGAAATCATTGATTACGCCCTTTTCGAGGTCGAAAAGATAGGAGAATATTTTTTTCGGATCTTGGAACTCCGTCTTCTGCGAGAAACGGGTGAGCTTCTGTGCAATCGGATAGTTGTCGAAAGGAAGAATGACATTTCCAAGATCGAAGAAGATCACCTGGATAGGAGGAGATTTCACTTCTTCCCCCTTACCCCCGCCCTCTCCCCGGAGAGGAGAGGGGAATGCTGAGAGGGATGAGTTTTTCTCATAAAATATTGGACGATCGCCTGGGTGAGGGCTGGAATCGTATATTCCTTGGGCTGGATATGAACCCTCATTCTCCAATTTTTTGCCGTGCGGGCCGTGATCGGTCCTATACAGGCGATCACGATCCCACTCAGAAGATTCTGCAAATCTTCTTCCTTTAAGAGTTCAGCGAAGTGATTGACCGTCGAGGAGGAGGTGAAGGTGATGGCGTTGACCTTCCTTTTCCTGAGGAGCTCCCTTAACGCCTTTGCCCCCCCTTTGGGCTTGAGCGTTCGATACACCTCCACCACATCCACACGAGCTCCCATCCTTTTCAGCCCTTCGGGAAGCACATCCCTGGCCTCCTTCGCCCGGGCCAGAAGAACTCGCTTCCCCTTCAGCATCGATTTTTCAAACCCCTTCAGAATGGCCTCAGCGATAAATTCTTTTGGAGTATAGTGAACCGCAATCCCTTTTTCCATCAGTTGATAGGCAGTGGCTGGCCCGATGGCACAGATCTTTAGAGAGGGCGGAAGATGATCCTTACCTCTTTCTTTCCATCTCCGCCAGAAGAAATTGACACCATTGGCGCTGGTGAAGATGAGCCAGTCATAGGAGTCTATTTGATCGATGGCGCGGTCCAGCCCTTTCGAGCTGACGGGTGGGACAACCTCAATCGTAGGAAGCTCAATCACCTCGGCCCCGAGATCTTTAAGACTCGAAGCAAATACGGCTGCCTGATCACGCGCCCGGGTGATCAGAATCTTTTTGCCGGTAAGGGGTTTTGCGTTCTGCATTTATAATCCCTCCCTACCTCCCTTTAATAAAGGGAGGGG
>CAYMTD010000496.1:0-2272 GCA_964393245.1 uncultured Syntrophaceae bacterium | reverse complement strand
GGACAGACACCATTCGTAACAAGATTCTTTAGAACGACGAAGTGAGTTCGCTCAATCAACTTCTTACCACATTTTGGACAGTAGGTGCTATTGGCAGGATGGCCGACGACATTTCCCACATAAACATACTTCATCCCAGATTCCTTCGCAATGCTTCTTGCTTCTTCAAGGGTCTTAATAGGCGTGTAGGGAAGGTGGGTCATTTTATAAGACGGTGAAAAGCGGGTGAAGTGGAAAGGAATCTCTTTGCCAAGATTTTCTACAATCCACTTACACATCTTCTTAATATCCTCCATATCGTCATTAAGAGTGGGAATGATCAGGTTGACGATTTCGAGATGTTTACGAGCCTCCTTAATCGTCTTCAACGTTTCCAAAACTGGCTCAAGCCTTGCCTCCGAGATCTCTTGATAGAATTTTTGATGGAAGGCCTTTAAATCGACCGTCACCCCGTCCATGAATTTCAGGAGTTCTGCCATCGGGGACTTAGCCATACTCCCATTGGTATGGCAGAGGGTCAGCAGTCCTTTCTTTTTGGCGAGTTGAACAACATCATACATCAGCTCATAAAACACAGTGGGCTCATTGATACTGTGAGAGATGGATTTGCATCCCTGTCTTAGGGCTTCTTCAACGATCTCGTTAGGTGAAGAATGGATCGCTTTAACCTGGTCCGGGTGAGATTGAGAGATATGCCAATTATGGCAATGTTTACATCTGAAGTTGCACGAGGCCGTATAGACACAGAGATTTTTATGCCCAGGGACCATGTGATACATCGGTTCCAACTCAATGGGGTCAATCTGAAGCCCACCCGGTTTTCCATAGACCAGGCTCCGGAGTTCCCCTCCCTGGTTCTCCCTTACTCTACAGAAACCTCTTTTCCCCTCCGGGATCAAACACTGACGAAAGCAGAGTTCACACTGAACAGAGTTGTTATCCTTCCTCTTAAAAAACATCGCTCTTTTTTCTGATTCTGTGGATGAGGAAAAGGTATAGAAGACGTTCACACTAAGGCCGCTACACAAAAGCAGGTATGACTTTATCAAAAAGGAACGACGGCCTAATAGCAAATTCATTGAATAATCGCCTCCTCCGCTTCGGTAGAGGAAGGGGCGGAGAGTCCCGCGATTAGTATGCTGCCTTGTAAATGGCAACCGCATCATTTAGGTTTAACTTCCGCGGGTTATTAGCTAAGAGGCGGGTCACTTTCATTGCGGCCTCCGCCAATCGGGGGATTGCATCCTCTGGGATTCCAACATCTCTAAGCCTTCTGGGTACCCGAAGGTCATCGGAGAGTCGCTCCACAAATCTTACTGCTGTTTCTGCCCCATCTAATTCAGAAAGTTCTTCCATCTTCTCTCCAAAGGCTTTTGCCATCTGAGCAAACTTAGGAGGGCATCCCATGATATTGTAACGCATGACGTAGGGAAGCATCAGCGTATTGGTAAGACCGTGAGCAAGATGGAACTCTCCCCCAAGAGGATAAGCAAAGGCATGGACGGCTCCAACGCCAGCATTGGCAAAAGCTATGCCTGCGAGAAGGCTTCCTTCCATCATATTCGAACGGGCCGTTAGATTTTCGCCGTGGGCAAATGCCATCCTAATGTTTTTCGATAGGAGTTCTATAGCTCTGAAGGCAAGGAGATCCGTTAGCTCCGTCGCGTTGACCGAATAATAGGCTTCAATGGCATGGGTTAAGGCATCCATTCCGGTCAGGGCTGTCACTGAAGGGGGAAGGCCAAGCGTCAGCTTTGGATCAACAATGGCAACTTCGGGGAAGAGTGCGGAGCTCACAATCCCTTTTTTCAATTTTTCTTTAGTATCGGATAAAATAGCAATGGGGGTCACTTCACTTCCGGTTCCAGCGGTGGTTGGAACTAGGATGACAGGTATTCCTGGATTGGAAACAAGATCAATCCCGAAAAAACTGTCAATTTTCCCGGGATTGGTCATCAGAATCGAGGTAACTTTAGCAATGTCAAGGGAGCTTCCTCCTCCAAAACCGATGATCAGATCGATTCCCTCTTTTTTTGCTTTCTCAATGCTCTTTTCAACCACCTCAATTCTGGGATCGGACTCCACGCCATCGAAAATTGCAAAAGGGATCCCAACCGATTGAAGGGATTTTTCAACGCTTTCGAGAAGGCCAGCCTGAATAACACCTGGATCAGTAACAATCAGAACTTTTTTCGCCTTGAGAAGTTGAGCTTCTGGACCTGTCTTTTCAACCGCCCCAAATCCAAAAAGAATTCTTCGGGTTGTTCTGAAG
>CAYMTD010000495.1:0-2279 GCA_964393245.1 uncultured Syntrophaceae bacterium | reverse complement strand
AATGAAAAGAGAAATGTCCTGGAATGCAAGATGGCTGTGGGTGTCGATGAAGAGGGGATCCGGGGGATTGCTCTTCGTTTAGAACCGCCGGACAGCATTGTGGCAAGGTCCGTCATCGAGAAGAAACCCTTCGTCATCCCGGACGCGAGCAAAGATCCAAGGGTCAATCCGGTCTTGAAGGAGAAGTTTGGCCTTCACTCCCTCGTTGTGATTCCCATTCTGGCGAAGGAGAAAGCATTAGGGGTGATTGCAGCCGATTACGTTGAGCCCGGGAAGAACATCAAAGCGGACGTCCTCGAATCGGTGATGATCTTTGCTCAACAGGCTGGGTTGGCCATTCACAATGCTTTCCGGTATCAAGAACTTAAGAATTTTAGTGAACAGATGGAAGAGAAGATTCAGAAGACAACTGCAACCCTCCGAAAGACAGAGGCTCAACTGATCCGGTCCGAAAAATTAGCTGCGCTGGGGCAACTCGCTGCTGGGATTGCACACGAGATCCGAAATCCCTTGACCAGCATCAACATTTTGATTCATTCGTTGAGGGACAGTTTCTCCTCGAATAATTCTCATCGAGAGGATCTCCAGGTTATTGAGGAAGAGATCGATCGCATCAATAAGATCGTCGATCAATTTCTACGGTTTGCACGACCCTCCCCTCCCCTTTTGGAGAAGGCAGAAATCTCTTCCGTGTTTGAAGAAACCCTTCAGCTGCTCCGTCCCCAGATTGAGAAACAACGGATTTCTGTTCAGAAGAATTTCGGATCTCTGCCTCTCATCAACATTGACAAGGAACAGATGAAACAGGTTGTTCTCAACCTTCTGCTCAATGCCATCCAGGCCATGCCGGGGGGAGGCCGGCTTCAATTGGCTGGGAGGATGCCCAGAGGAAATAGATGGATCCAGCTTTCCATCCAGGACTCCGGGATGGGCATTCCTCCTCAGGATATGGATAAACTGTTCGACCCCTTTTTCTCTACCCGCGAGGGGGGTATTGGTCTTGGCCTTTCAATCGCTCACCGAATCATTGATCAGCATCATGGAAGGATTGAGGTGGAAAGCACTCCAGAGAAAGGAACCCTTTTTACGATTTGGCTTCCGCTGGAAAGGGGACAGGATGCAGACCGTTCTGATTGTCGATGATGACAAATCGATCCGCTATTCTCTGAAACGGATGATGGAAAACAATTACACCATCGTGCCCGCTCAAAATGGCGAAGAGGCGTTGGCTCATTTCAGAGAAAAACTACCTGACCTCGTGATCATGGACATCAAAATGCCGGGCCGAAGCGGAATGGACATCCTCAAAGAGATGAAGTCGATCGATCCTAAATCCTTGGTGATCATCATGACCGCCTATGGCACCACGGAAACGGCCATCGAGGCAATGAAGTGCGGAGCCTTTGACTACATCCTTAAACCTTTCCCCATTCCCAAGATGAAAAGCCTGATTGAGAAGGCCCTCTCCTTGCGGAGATTGATGAAGGAAAAAGTGAGCTATGCGGTCGTGGGGAACGGTGGGGAGGGGGAAAGGATCATCGGGGCCTCTCCGGCTATGCAGGAGATCTACAAAATGATCGGCCAGGTTGCCCCGAGCGATGTCACAGTCCTCCTCAGAGGAGAAAGCGGCACGGGCAAGGAACTGCTCGCCCGGGCCATCTATCAGCACAGCTTCCGTTCGAATCAGCCCTTTCTCCCCGTCAACTGTGCAGCCATTCCCGATACCCTTCTCGAAAGCGAGCTCTTTGGGCATGAGAAAGGAGCTTTCACAGGAGCGACCTCTCGCCGTATTGGGAAATTGGAACAGTGCCAAGGGGGGACGATCTTTCTGGATGAAATCGGCGATATGTCGCTCTCCACTCAAGCCAAATTGTTAAGAGTTCTTCAGGAGAGGTGTTTCGAAAGGTTGGGGGGGACGGAAACGATCGCGGTCGATCTTCGGTTGATCGTGGCAACCAACAAAGACCTGGAAGAAGCGATCCTGACGGGAGCGTTCAGAAAAGACCTCTATTACCGGCTCAATGTGGTCTCGATCAAGATTCCTCCTCTGAGAGAGAGGACGGAGGACATCCCGGCCCTGGTCTCCTATTTTATCAGGAAGTTCAACCGGGAGTTGAAAAAGGAGATTGTGGGAATGACGCCGTCCGCTATGGACAAAATCACCTCCTACGGGTGGCCAGGGAATGTGCGTCAGCTTGAGAATGTCTTGAAAAGGGCCATGGTCCTCTGTCAAGGGGAATGGATCCTCGAGGACCAGCTCGTTTTCGAAAAGGGTTGGG
>CAYMTD010000494.1:0-2279 GCA_964393245.1 uncultured Syntrophaceae bacterium | reverse complement strand
ATGAAGAACGCAGTGCCTAAAGAAGTCATCAGAGAGATTTTTCAAAAGAAGTTAAGGAGGAGAGATCTCAACGGCGAGGTTTATAGAAAACTGAAGACGATGATTGAGTCTGGAAAGTTAAAGAAGGGGGAAAGATTGATCCAAGAGAAACTTGCTCTCCGGTTCAATGTGAGCAGACAGACGGTAATCTTCGCCCTTCAACAATTAAAAAAGGATAAGTTGATCGTGGTAAAATACAAAAAAGGGGCCTTTGTCTCTTAGCAAGAGTTGTTCTCCTTCCACCCCTTTCCCCCAAATCCGTCCCCTTTCCCGCTGGAAATTGACTTTTCTCCGTCCTTTGCTTTCATGCCCGGTTATCATTGGGTTTCTCATCCCGCCAGACAATTGCTCTTTTTTGAAGGGATGAAAAGAAAATGACAAAATTTGTCATGGTTTAGAACTATTGTTCCACGTTTCTGCCTTGTAAAATCATGTAAAATCGATGGATTACGGGCTTTGTCCCGTTGGCACAAATAATGCAAACCCAAACTTTGCCATGAAGGATTCCTTTTTCAAAAAAGACGAAGAAAAGGACACTCTTTCATCCTCAATGGACAAGGGCGAGCCCAAACCCGGCGCCTCAGACGAGAAGAACCCTCAAGAGGAGCAGATTCCTTACTCCTTATTCAATGCTTTCATGGAGCTCGTCCAGCGAGTCAAGGGGAGTCTCGCTGGCATGAAGACTTTCGCGTTTCTCTCAAGAGATAAATTTAGTGATCCGGAGTTAGGAGAAGATTTCTATCAGATCGTGTCTGAGGATATTGAGAAAACCATTTCCTTGCTGAATTGTTTCCAGGATTATATCAATTTCAATACCCCCATGAGAAAGATGAATACGGTGAATAACATCATTGAAGAGATCCTGAGAAACCTGGAGGACCAGATTGCGGAGAAGAAAATCAAGATCGTTAAGAAGCAGTTTGAGAAGAACCTTCCGGAAACAATCCTTCCCGACGAACAGTTGAGGTATGTGCTTAATTCCGTTATTCAGTATATGGTTCATTCCACTCATCCTTATGGGAGCATAGGTTTTCTGACACAGCAATTCGACCCGGTGGGATCGGAGGGTGACGAGGTGAGCTATCTTCAGAAGGATGGGAAGTATATTGAGGTTCAGATTGCCTCGATGGGCGACAAACAGAGAGAACTTCTGGACCTGGTCCCCGGAATGACCACCGATCAGCGTGAGGAGCCTGTGGATTTGATCCTGCAACTGGTTAAGGAAATCGTCCAGAGGAACCGGGGGGCGTTGACGTTCAAAATCAACTCGAAACAATCCATGTCCTTTCTCTCTGTGATCCTTCCGATGGAGAGAAGAAAGGTCGTCCATTATCTCTCCACGGAGGAACGAATGAAAAGGAGTAAAATGGCAGAGCAGGAATCCTCCAAGAAACCCTGACCTTTTGGGGAGGAGTTTGGCAAATTTCGAATTACTTCAATAAAAAAGGGTTAACCCAATCGGGTTAACCCTTTCTTTTTGGTGGAGCAGAGGAGATTTGAACTCCCGACCTCCAGAGTGCGATTCTGGCGCTCTCCCAGCTGAGCTACTGCCCCACATACTATGTTAGAGGTTAGAGGATGGAGGTTTGAGGCTAAAGCGCAGTTGCCGCCATGTGTTAAGAATTTGCCTCCAACCTCAAGCGTCTTAGGAAACGTTTTAATTTGGGACCGATTTCTGGATGCCTTCGCCCAAGGGCGATGTTGGCTTCAAGGTAGCCCCACTTGTCCCCCGCGTCGTAACGGTCGCCGATGAACTCATATCCGAAAACTGGCATCTCCTTGACCAATTCCCTCAGTCCATTGGTCAACTGGATTTCACCTTTGCCATCTGGCTGAACTTTCTCCAACCGAACGAAGATCTCGGGAGGAAGGATGTATCTTCCAATGATGGCCAGATTGGAAGGCGCTGTTCCCTGCTTTGGTTTCTCGATCATCTCCTCAACGCTATAAATCCGCTCTCTGGCTTTCTTGCCTCGAATGATTCCATAGAGGTGGGTTTCTGCCCTGGGTACTTTTTGAATCGCAATCACAGCCCCTCCCATTTCCTCATAGACCTCCATCATCTGTTTGATGCAGGGGACCCTGGCATCGATTAGATCGTCGCCGAGCAGAACCGCAAAGGGTTCTTTTCCCACTACCTTCCTGGCACAGAGGATGGCGTGGCCGAGTCCCAGGGGTTCCTTCTGTCTGACGGAGACAAGCGTCACCATCTCCGAGATGTCCTGAACCATCTTCAGGAG
>CAYMTD010000493.1:0-2290 GCA_964393245.1 uncultured Syntrophaceae bacterium | reverse complement strand
ATCGGTAAACTTTTTGCGGGGGACACAACATCAATCGGAGGAGGCTCCAAAGATGCGATGCTCTATTAAAAAGGATTTGATTGAGTTTGAATCTGAGCGCATTGGGTCAGGACGATGAGACCACCCGTCCCGCTCTTCGGGGTCTTCAAGGTCTCTTTGTTCATGTTGAGCCACTTGATCCTTAGGTAGAAAAGGGTGGGGTGACCAAGAATCAAATCCAAGCTGATACAGAATCAAAACTCAGGTCGGCGGGAATTAGCTTAGCGTACCGACGAGAGAAGAATTTCTTAGGCTCAGTGGGCATCCTTACCCCTATGTCTGTGTAAATTTTCCCGTGCTCAAGACGGAAATTACGAGATACCTATTCTACATCAGAATAAAAGTTAACCAAGATGCTGTCTCGGTCCGAACACCTGAGAGGAAACTCTCGACGGTCACCAGGTCTGCAGGTGGATGGGGTATTGATTTCAGTTTGGACAATATTCGACAGACCGTCAAAACTCAGGTCGATAGATTCATCAGCGTCTATTTAGCCGAAAACCGCA
Source organism: uncultured Syntrophaceae bacterium (assembly GCA_964393245.1). Lineage (GTDB taxonomy): Bacteria > Desulfobacterota > BSN033 > BSN033 > UBA1163 > CAYMJV01. The sequence continues at coordinate 1,745 of CAYMTD010000493.1, read as the reverse complement.
AGTGAAGTTCCCCGCCCACAGGGCAGGGCATTCTGCTATGAATGGAGACACCCATATCTTAAATGTCGCGAATTTGAGGAGTTGTAAACAAATAGAAATTGTTCCAAGTATTTGATATATTAGCATATAATTTGATGGGAAGAATGAAATGATAAAGAATCATGAATTTCGAAAATTTGAGATTGAGTTTGTGAAGAAGGAAAGGGTGGATATTGAAAAGAATTTTTCCTTGATGGAGGCGCTCCATCACGAGGCGGTCACTCTTGGCGTGCTCCCGCCGAAAAACCCTCCGGATGGAATAGAGGTAGACTTAAAGATAGCGAAGGCCGTGAATAGTGTTTGAAAATTTGCTTAAGAAGGTTGCGCGTGAGTTGAAGAAGGCCTCAGTTCCCTTTTCTCGGAAGCATTTCAAAAAATAGAAGATGAGATAAATTTCCAAGTATGACTGCTTGCGTCGTTTTGCCTCGAACGCAGTGATGTCTCTGCCTAACCCCTTATCCTTATCGTCTCATGGCAAACGTTTTTCACTATGTGCCATGCCTGGCCGCCGAAGGGCGTACGTAGAACGAATGGGAAACATTTTACCCAAAAGCGGAAAAGTGCTTCCTAATTTTTTCGTTGACTTCTGAGTTTTTTCTATAATATAGATTGTCATCAAGACTTAACCATTTTCGTTTGCTGCTTAACTCAACTTAACCTTTAGCTTTTTGGAGAGAGTCATGAGATGGGCTTTTCAAAAAGATACCAATATCGACGGTGTCTGCGACTTCAGCAAGCCGGATGCGGGACTCCCTCGAAACTGGTGAGGGATGAACACAAAGGAGGAAGAAAATGAGAAAACTCTTTACCCTTGGGATCCTATTACTTCTTGGTGTGGTGGCTCTGGGGCCATCGCAAGGCCAGGCCTTCAATTCAGCAACCCATATCTATATCGTTGAAAGGGTTTTTCCCTTCACTCCTGACAAAATCAATCTCTACTATGGGAGTATTGCACCCGACATCGCTTTGTATGTTGAGTACCCAGAGAATTGGCCTCATGCCTTTTGTGAAACGCATTATAAGTTCATAAAACTTCCTTACCCCTGGTGGAATCTAACCCAAAAGGCTTTTGCCAAAGGTTGGCAGACTCACAACGAAATTTGGGGGGCTGATTTTTATGCTCACGGCACGTTTTTTACTTACGACAGTTGTGTTTCCTTCGAGGATTGTGATCAAGATAATTGTGACAAATACTGGAATTACAATGGTTATGTGAACGTTCAAGCAGGAACGCTGCAGAAAGAGTTTGAAATCCTAAAAAGCAGTGCTCTGGGTTTCGAGCTGGCCCATTTTGCGATCGAAGTGGCAATTGATGTACTTCTTGTTAGATACCAAGACCCTTCTCTTGGACTCAAGCTTCTTTCGGCCGCCAAATATCGCTCTCAGAAAGATTTGGATCTGATGGTGAGCACTTTCGCCAAGGATCAGGAAACCACGGAAGCCTTGAAAGCCGCCGAAGATACCTTTCGGGGCCTTGTCATTGACTATGCGACCGCTTTGTCTCTGCCGGATCCCTTCAGAATGTTTGCAATCAGCGAATTGGGTGTGCAGGTGGCTGAACAAATGGGGGTAACAGTTACTGCATACGAAGTATGGGAGATCCTTCGAGTGGCCATGTTTCTATGCCAGAACTCCAATTATATGGAAGTGGTTCAATCAGCTATTGAAGGAATTAGGACAAATCCAGATTTGATAAGGTAGGCGCA
>CAYMTD010000492.1:0-2296 GCA_964393245.1 uncultured Syntrophaceae bacterium | reverse complement strand
CATATCTGTCCTTCAAATGTTCGGGACCCTTCATTTTCATCCCTGCATAGATCCCATCCTTTCCAAAGGCAGTATCCATGCTGGTGTTGAGGATCCGGTGGCGGCACTCCTCTTCCGTCTCTCCTAAGTTATAATTTCTAAAATCGAGATCATTCCAGTGGTAAAGTTTATATCCCATGGCTTTACAGATGGAGAGCCTCTCCTGGTTGAGAGATTCGTAGGTTCTTGCCACGGATGGGGTCATCCCTTCAGCATAGAGGTAGAATTCACCTCTTGAATGTTCAATTCGGGTGGCGCTGAGCAGGGTCGCCACCGGATGAACGATGGGATTCGGATTATTGATGGCTGCCTCCAAGACATCCTTGGCAGGGGTAATGGTGGAATAATATTGTCTTAATTTTGGAATCACCTCTTTCGTCTTTTTTGACGGGAAGACACCGGTGGGAAGGATGAGGGCGTTAATAAACACAGAGACATGGCCAGGAGCCTTGAGGCGAGCACCATAAGGGAGAGTACAACTTTCAGCAAAAGTAACTTCTTCTCTAACCTTTCTCTCTCTGAAGATCTTTACAAATTCAAGACTTCCCCCTGAGCCCGGCATAAGGAGAATGATCTGACCATCCTGAACAAAAGGGGCACAGACCTCGGCCATGACTCTGTGTCCAAAGGCAGGAGTGATCACAAAGATGACCTCGGCATCCTTGATCGCCCGCTCGATATCGGTGGTAGCCAAATTCACTTTGGCCACGCCATCGATCGATACCCCCTCGATTCGAATCTCTCTTGTTCTCAACACTCTTTCGAAGGAGTCTGCAAACTGAGGGAGTTCGAAAAAATTTACCTTAAATCCAGCCAGGGAAAGATTAGCTGCCACAGCATGACCGCCATTTCCCCCTCCCAAGACCGCCACCAAGTCCTTCTCCATACCAGCTCCTCCAATTAGTATTTTTCTTAAGCCCTTAATTTATTATCGTTGGTTCTTGACTCTTAATTTCTAATTCCTAAGTTTCAACTTCTAACTTCAAATTACCTCACTTCTCCAAAAAAGACAAGAAGGTTTATGGAATGGCTTCTTCCGGTTTGGTGGGAGCGATCGCCTCTCCCTCGCAGAAAAATGAGGCACCTGTCCATGTCATATAGGATGACGGGATTGGAGAAGGGGAGGGGTTTGCCATGAAATCGAAGACGATCCTCATTGCCTACCGGGATGATCTCTGGGCCAGGTCGCGTGCCACTCACTTTCACCGAATGGGATATCGAGTGGAGACAGTAAGATTGGTAAGCGACATGATTTGAAGATTGCGAAACGGAAACACACAAGTCATCCTCCTTGACGATGAAATTGAGGGAGTGAAGGCTTGTGATTTAGTTCCCGTCTTCAAGAAGATTAATTTCCATATCCAGGTGATCGTGATCTCCTCGGAAGAGTCGATCGGAGGGGTGAAACGCCTCCGCGGGGCAGGAATCTTCTGCCAGGCCATGAAGCCAGTGGACCTGGAGGACATTCAATCCGCAGTGAAGTACGCCTTTGAGAAAGTCGAAAGAGAAAAGGTTAAAGAAGGAATCTTTCCCCTTCTTGTTCCATCAATGGTTTCGGCATAAATAAAGCCCTAACAACAGCAGATCCCGCCACAGCAAAGATCATAACAGGATGGCTCATACCAGCAACAATCGTAAAAGGTAGAAGTTGTGGTTTTGGCCTTTTCAGTTTTCTTGAGATTTTTTTTCATCTTTTGGACCTCCTGTCTAGTTTAAATTTAACCATTTAGACTTACGAATGCAAGGTCAGAGGATAAGAACTGAAGGTCAGCCCTTCGAAAATCAATTGAGGGGTTTCAATCGGAGAGGAATTAAGGGGGGAGGAATTGGGGGTCACAAACACAAATATCACCCATTTAAAAGGCACCTGTCAAGAGAAAAGGCATCCCTATGGCTTCTTTGCCCTGTCGGACGTAAATCAATCTTAATAGCCTCCTGCCAATACTTAGTTATTCATGGATGACCCCACACCTCTCCTTTGAAGACTACAGATAATAAGGGATGAATGGTTTAGATCTCAAGGCTTGAAGTTCAGGAATCAAGGTCCAATGTTTTCACAGTCACTGAGTGATTTTTTCAGTCAATTTGGCAGGTTCCCCTTCTCTCCAGAATTACTGCTATAATTGCGATCGCAATTATAGCAGGAATTGAAAAAAGCGGTGGGATATCAACCACAAATTTGCCCATGGCTCGGGCATTGTCGTTAGAGTGAAGTGTCATCTGGAATGTTAAAGGAGAGGATCGGCCTATTTAATAG
>CAYMTD010000491.1:0-2297 GCA_964393245.1 uncultured Syntrophaceae bacterium | reverse complement strand
GTCTCTACAATCCGGAGCTCTCACCTGAGTTAGGCTATGGACGTTATGCCAATGTGGTGACGAGCATGGAATTCGAGAGGATGCTTAGCGCCTCCGGTCCGTGGGGAGGCTACGTCACACGGCGGTCGCCTGACCATGCGGAACCGAAGAAGATTGCCTTTCTCCAGTGTGTCGGATCCAGAGAGAAGGAGCACGATTATTGCAGCTCGGTCTGTTGCATGTATGCCACCAAAGAGGCCATGCTTGCCATGGAGCACACTCCCGGAGTGGAAGTAAAAATCTTCCAGATGGATATGCGAGCTTTTGGGAAGGGGTTTGATGCCTACTTTGAGAGGGGAAAAGAGAAAGGCATCCAGTATATCCCCTGCCGTCTCTCGGGATTGGAAGAGGATCCTGAGACGAAGGATATCCTCGTTCGATATGAGGATTCCAGTGATGGTCATTCGATCAAAGAGGAGCGGGTGGACCTGGCCATCTTGAGCATTGGGATGTCCCCTCTTCCCGATGCTCAGAATTTAGCGAAGGTTTCAGGCATTGAGCTCGATTCTCATCAATTCTGCCACACACAGGATTTCAAACCGACCGAAACGAATCGTCCGGGCGTCTTTGCCTGTGGGGCCTTTACTGAGCCCAAAGACATCCCCGACAGTGTCATCCAGGCCAGTGGCGCAGCGGCCATGGCAATGGCCACGATCGGAGAGGCAAGGGGAACGCTGATAAGAAAAAAGGAGTATCCCCCCGAGAGAGAAGTGACGCGAGAGGAGGAGCCGCGGATAGGGGCTTTCATCTGTAGCTGCGGCACGAATATCGCTGGGACCGTCGATGTCAAAGAGGTAACGGAATTTGCTAAATCCCTTCCAGGAGTGGTCCATGCAGAGAATACGATCTATACCTGCTCAGCAGACTCCTTAAAATTGATTCAGGAGCGTGTGAAGGAACTCAATCTCAACCGGGTGATCGTAGCCTCCTGCACACCGAGAACCCACGAGCCCCTCTTTCGAGATACCATCCGAGAAGTGGGTCTCAATCCCTATCTCTTTGAGATGGCCAACATTCGTGACCAGTGCTCCTGGGTTCATATGAGTCTTAAAGCCGAGGCGACGGAGAAGGCGAAAGAACTTGTCCGAATGGCCATCGCGTGCTCCAGGAATTTGGAACCTCTTCATCAAATGCCTCGAAGCCTCAATCATAGCTGTCTTGTCGTGGGAGGCGGCTGTGCAGGAATGGTCGCAGCTCTGAGCATGGCAGACCAGGGATATCCCGTCACCCTGGTTGAGAGAGAGGAGGAATTGGGGGGAAGGCTCCGACAGATTTACACCACAGGTCATGGAGGAGACCCACAAGCTTATTTGAAAGAATTGGTCCAAAGGGTTGAAAACCATCCGAGGATCGAAGTCCTCAAAGGCTTTCAGGTGACGGATCATGAAGGAGCCGTCGGAAATTTCAAAACGAAAGTCAGTCCACTCAATGGTGGGGCTGAGCGAGCTCTGGACCACGGAGCCACGATCATCGCCACAGGCGGGAAAGAGTATCGAGGGAAAGCCTATCTCTTGGGTGAAGATCCAAGGATAATCACTCAAGAAGAATTTGAAAAGAGGCTCTCTCTTTCCGACGCGTCGATCTCGAAAGCCAAATCAGTTGTCATGATTCAGTGCGTGGGACCCTGGGATGATGATCCCTCAAGGACTTTCTATTGTAGCCGGATCTGTTGCAGTGTGGCGATCAAAAATGCCATCAGGATGAAAGAACTTCATCCTGAGGCCTCCGTCACGGTTCTCTACAAAGATATGAGAACTTACGGATTTAAAGAGGAGGACTATACGAGAGCCAGAGAAAAGGGAGTGCTCTTTGTTCGCTTTGATGATAGGAAAAAACCTTCTCTCTCTCTGGCGAACGGTCAGTTGGTTATTCAACTGCAAGATCCCATGCTTCACCTTCCCCTTACGTTCAATCCAGATCTCGTGGTTCTTTCCGAAGCGGTCGTTCCGAGTGAAGGAAACAAAGAGCTGGCGAACCTCTTCAAATTTCCGGTCACGTTGGATGGGTTCTTTTTGGAGGCTCACGTCAAATTGAGACCGGTCGATTTCGCAACGGACGGGCTCTACCTATGCGGGATGGCACACTATCCTAAATCAATCAATGAGACGATTGCCCAGGCTGAGGCCGCCTCAGCCCGAGCGGCAACCATCCTCTCTCAGGAGGTGCTCCAGGTCGGTGGGATCGTCGCCGTGGTGGAGGGGGGGCGCTGTGCGGCCTGTTTGACGTGCGTGAGGGTTTGTCCCTACAGCGTGCCTGTC
>CAYMTD010000490.1:0-2306 GCA_964393245.1 uncultured Syntrophaceae bacterium | reverse complement strand
GCAACCACCAGGACCACCACATCCGTCACCTGTGCCCCTCTGGCCCTCATGGCGGTAAAAGCCTCGTGTCCGGGAGTATCAATAAAGACCACATGGCCGTTTTCTAACTGGACATCATAGGCCCCGATGTGTTGCGTGATTCCTCCGGCCTCGCCGCTCACCACGTTCGTCTTTCGAATCGCATCCAAAAGCATCGTTTTTCCATGATCAACATGGCCCATGATCGTCACCACCGGAGGCCTCGGCTTCAACTGCTCGGGCAAGTCCTCTTTTCGCTCGAGCAACTCCTGTCGTTCCAGGGAAACCTTTTCCACCTCGTAACCGAATTCCCCCGCAGCCAAGGAGGCCACATCGGCATCGATGACCTGGTTGATATTGACTAGGACACCCATCTCCATCAGTTTCTTGATCAGATCCCCTCCCTTGACACCCATCCTTTTCGCCAGATCCCCCACCGTGATCACTTCCGCGATGCGAATGATTCTCTTAATGGGCTTGGGGACGGTCACCTCGGTCTTCTTCGGTGTTTTCAAGACGACCTTCTTCTTCATAGGTTTGAAGGATCGCGGCAGGATTTCAATCTCTTTCTCTGGTTGTCCTTCTAATTCGACGTCTGCCTCTACCAGCATCTTTTCCTCAACCCATCGCCGTTTCTTGACAAACCCCTTCTTCTTTCCGGTGAGGGCCGCCAGCCTCTCTTCCTCCATCAATTGTTCCTTGGTGGGAATCCTTATTTCGGGCCTTTTGACAGGGGTTTCTTCCCGTTTGGATAGTTCGGCTTCCCGCCTCGCTTCGACCTTCTTTTCTTCTTTGGGGACGGGTTGGGGGAGGACAGCTTCTTCTTTCTTTACCTCCGCCATCTCCATCGCTTCTGCAGCAATCTTCTCACCCTTTTTCCTTCCCCTCACTCCTTTAGCAACTTCGGGGCGTCTGGCCGGTTTCTCTGCTTCCTTAACAGCAACTTTCTCCCTACCTTTTCTTTCAGCCTTCTCTCCGATCACCACTGGCGGCACAACATGTTCCGCTACCATAGGAGGGGGGACCGGGGGCTCTGGTTTTGCTTCGAGGCGATGGATTCTTCTGCGTATGACGGTGGGTTTTACCCTTTTCTCGATGATCTCTTTTTCGGCATCCTTCTCAATGATCCTTTCGTCGGTTGAGGAAACGGTCTTTTCAGCTTCGGCCGGTTTCTTATCCTTAACCTTTACTCCCATCCGTCTCAGTTTCAGAAGCAGTTTTTCATCCTCCATCCCGACTTCCCGCGCGAGATCGAGGACCTTGATCTTCGCCATTCCCTTTCCTCCTCTAAAGAGGCCGTTCCGTCCCCGGAGAGCACCTTTCGTCATTGGCTGCCGTCCACTCCAGGGGTCCTAAGCCTTTAATCTTTTTTTGTGCCATTTTCCAACACGTCAGATCGGGACAGAGATAGTGACCTCGTCCAGCGGTCTCCGCCTTTTTGTCGAAGAAAAACATCCCGTCAGAACCCTTTACGAGTCGAATCAACTCCTTTTTTCTCCGTCTCCGATGGCAACCCACACACATTCTGACAGGGATATGACCTCTCTTACTCACGTTCAGTTCCATCGATATACCGTTGGGCTGCGTGGATCAGTTTTTCTGCCTTCTTCATCCCAATCCCTGGCAAGGCAGAAAGACTTTCTACATTAGCATTCAAGATATCTTGAACAGTTGTCATCCCGTGGGCCTTCAATATTTCAGCTGTCTTCTCTCCCACCCCTTCGATTTGTTCAACGGAATCCGAGGCAGGGGCTGCAGAAGAAGGCCCCCCCTCCGGAGCTTCCTCGAGGATCTCCTCTTGTCGGGTCATCCTCAGAGCTTCTTGAACAATTTGGACCGCCTTCTCCTTTTCGATTTCTAAGACTTTGGCTAATTCCTCTGGATCGACCTCCCCCACTTCCTTGATCGACCTGAATCCTTCGTTGTAGAGGACACGGCTGTGGACGTCCCCGATGTAAGGGAGGCCCTTGAAGCTCTCCAGAATTTCACTCGAGATCTTCTCCATCTTGGACTCGCTCTTGATATCGATCTTCCAACCGGTTAGCTTGGAGGCCAATCGAACGTTTTGACCCTTTTTCCCGATCGCCAAAGAAAGTTGATCGTCAGCGACAACAACCTCCATGTACCGATTTTCTTCGTCGATATAGACTCTGGAAATTTTTGCTGGCGCAAGGGCATTGCAGACATATTTCGCCTGATCCTGAGACCAGGGAATGATATCGATCCTCTCTCCCCGAAGTTCTTGGACAACATTTTGGACCCTCGATCCCTTCATCCCTACACAGGCC
>CAYMTD010000489.1:0-2310 GCA_964393245.1 uncultured Syntrophaceae bacterium | reverse complement strand
CCTTCGCATTGATGACAGGCACACTGTAAGGGCAGACCCTCACACAGGTCAGGCAAGCTGCGCACCGCTCGCCCTCCACGACCGCAACGATCCCGCCGACCTCGAGCACCTCCTGAGAGAGGATGGTTGCCGCTCGAGCGGAGGCAGCCTCAGCCTGGGCAATCGTCTCATTGATTGATTTAGGATAATGCGCCATCCCGCATAGGTAGAGCCCGTCCGTTGCAAAATCTACCGGTCTCAATTTGACGTGAGCCTCCAAGAAGAACCCATCCAACGTGACCGGAAATTTGAAGAGGTTTGCCAGTTCTTTGCTCCCCTCACTCGGGACGACCGCTTCAGAAAGAACCAGGAGATCCGGATTCAACACAAGAGGAAGGTCAAGCATGGGATCTTCCAGTTGAATGACCAGTTGACTGTTCGCCAGAGAGACAGAAGGCTTTTTCCCATCATCAAAGCGAACAAAGAGCACTCCCTTTTCCCTGGCTCTCGTATAGTACTCCTCTTTAAATCCATAGGTTCTCATATCTTTGTAGAGAACCGTGACGGAGGCCTCGGGATGAATTTCTTTCATCCTGATGGCATTCTTGATCGCCACACTGCAACAGATCCGGCTGCAATAGAAGGCCCTTGAGGGATCATCATCCCAGGGTCCCACGCACTGAATCATGACAACCGATTTGGCTTTCGAGAGAGATGGGTCGGAAAGAGAGAGCCTCTTTTCAAATTCTTCTTGAGTGATCACCCTCGGATCTTCCCCCAAGTGATAAGCTTTCCCCCGATACTCCTTCCCGCCCGTGGCGATGATCGTGGCTCCGTGGTCCAGAAGTCGCTCGGCCCCACCATTCAATGGGGTAACCTTCGTCCTAAAATTTCCAACGGCTCCTTCGTGCTCCACCACCTGATAGGCTTTAAGAACTTCGATTTTTGGATGGTTTTCGACCCTGTGGATCAATTCTCTTAAGTAGGCTTGTGGGTCACCCCCATGACTCGTGGTGTAAATCTGTCGGAGCCTTCCCCCCAATACCTTCTCTCTCTCAACCAGGGTGACGGGATATCCCTGGTCTGCCATGCTCAGGGCTCCGACCATCCCTGCACAGCCGCCTCCCACGACCAGGCAGCTGTGATTCAGGCTGCGAGGCATTTGATGGAGAGGCTCCAGATTCCTGGAACACGCAATGGCCATCCGAACCAGTTCTTTCGCCTTCTCCGTCGCCTCGGCTTTAAGACCCATATGAACCCAAGAGCACTGGTCACGTATGTTGGCCATCTCAAAGAGGTAGGGATTGAGACCCACTTCACGGACCGTATCTCGAAAGAGGGGCTCGTGGGTTCTCGGTGTGCAAGAGGCTACGACCACCCGGTTGAGATTAAGTTCCTTCACGCGCTGCTGGATCAGTTGCAAAGAGTCCGCTGAGCAGGTATAGATCGTGTTCTCTGCATGGATTACTCCTGGAAGGGATTTAGCAAATTCCGTGACCTCTTTGACATCGACCGTTCCAGCAATATTCGTCCCACAACTGCAGATGAAAGCCCCGATCCGCGGCTCCTCCTCTCGCGTCACTTCTCTCTCGGGTGGGTACTCCTTTTTCCTTATCAGCGTTCCTCTCGCCTCTCCGATCGTGGCCAGCGCCCTGGCCGCCGCGCCACTGGCCTGGATGACACTATCGGGGATATCTTTGGGCTCTGTAAAGGCCCCACAGGCAAAGACGCCCGGACGATTCGTTTCGGTCGGTCTGAAATCCTGTGTGTGGCAGAATTGATGAGAATCGAGCTCGATGCCCGAGACCTTCGCTAAATTCTGAACGTCTGGAAGAGGAGACATACCGATGCTCAAGATGGCCAGGTCCACTCGCTCCTCTTTGATCGAATGGTACTCGTTGGAATCCTCATATCGAATAAGAATATCCTTCGTCTCAGGATCCTCTTCCAATTCCGACAGGCGGCAGGGGATATACTGGATGCCTTTTTCTTTTCCCCTCTCAAAGTAGGCATCAAACCCCTTTCCAAAGGCTCGCATATCCATCTGGAAGATTTTCACCTCCACTCCGGGAGTATGCTCCATGGCAAGCATGGCCTCTTTGGTGGCATACATGCAGCAGACCGAACTGCAATAATCGTGTTCCTTCTCCCTGGACCCGACACATTGGAGAAAAGCAATCTTCTTCGGTTCTCGATGGTCGGACGACCGCCGTGTGACATGCCCTCCCCACGGACCGGAGGCGCTCAGCATCCTTTCAAATTCCATGCTCGTCACAACATTGGCATAACGTCCATAGCCTAACTCAGGTGAGAGCTCCGGATTGTAGAGAC
>CAYMTD010000488.1:0-2329 GCA_964393245.1 uncultured Syntrophaceae bacterium | reverse complement strand
TGTGAACCACCGGTTAAAATGGGAAATGAGGCGGGCGGTGGTGTACCATCTCCGCTGATTGAGGAAATGGGCAATGCGATGGAACCAGATGGCATGGAGACCCGGGTAGCAGAGAAGAATCTCCACAAAGTTTTTCGCCGCGGGATCTCTCTCTTTAATGGTTCGGATATCCTCTTTCACACGCTCCCACATCTCAATTTTACACTCTCGGCAGACCTTTTTGGCAAAAGAGAATGGAAAGATTCAGACTATTTTGTAACCCATTTTAACCCAAATGTTGGAATAAATACAATGTTAGGAGGATGAGATTTCTTCATTTTTTGCCTTGAACGGCTTTCTGAAAATTTCTCTTGACAACTAAACAAATGTATAGTATATATTAAAATACAGGTCGGAGTACAAATTGAAATAAAAAGGAGAGTTATGGAACTGACGGATCGGCAGAAAGAGATTCTTGACTTTATCAAAGGGTTTATTAAAGAGAGAGGCTTTCCCCCCTCGGTCAGAGAGATTGGCGAACACTTTAATATCTATCCCCGGGCGGTCTTTGACCATCTTAAGGCACTGGAAAAAAAAGGTTATTTGCGACGGGAGGGTTCGATGTCCAGAGGCCTTGAGGTGCTTGTTTTTCAGGGGAGTGAACCATACGGAAGCCTAAGAAAAGAGGGAAGGCTTCCAATCCGGGAGATTCCCATCGTAGGCAGGGTTGCGGCAGGGAGCCCTACCCTGGCCGTAGAGCATCTGGAGGGTACAATTCCGCTTCCTTCGGAATGGGTGAAGGGAAGAGAAGTCTTTCTCCTGAAGGTCAAAGGCGATAGCATGACGCCCTATATTCTTCCCGATGATTATGTGGTCGTTCGCTCCCAGCCTTCGGCAGAGAATGGAGATGTGGTAGTCACTTTGGTAGGGGAGGAAGCAACGGTGAAGCGCTTTTTCAAAAGGGGAAAGAAGATCGAATTGAGGCCGGACAACGAACGCTGGGAGGCGATCCAGATTGATGAGGGATCAGGAGAAGTCCAGATCCTTGGGAAAGTGATCGGGGTGTTTAGGAAATGCTAACTAAAATGCGGATTGCGGATTGCGAATTGCGGAATTTTGAATTCCAATCTGAAATCTGAAATTTGCAATCGGCAAGGGGCGCCTGTTGGATTTACCCGTAGAGAGTTCACTCGATCAAATTTTGTCTCAACTGACCTTCGCTAACCCCCCTGGCCTCCCGAGAAAGATCCTTTTCTGGGGAGAAGGGGCCGGAGAAGTCTCTTCTTATATTGCGGGATGGATGGCGGGCCAGGGGATGAATATCATTGTATTAGACGGAGCCAATCGTTTCGACCCTTATGTGGTCTCCTCCTTTGCCAAGAAGGCGTTGATCCCTCCAGAGAGTCTTCTCAAGAGAATCCGAATCGCAAGGGCTTTCACCTGTTATCAGATGGCTACGCTGGTCGAGGAAAAACTGATCGCCTTGCTCAGACGAGAAGAGGCGATCAGCCAGATGCACAAACCACGGGTGATCCTTCTGGGACCGATCACGACTTTTTTGGATGAAGATGTACTGGAAAGGGAGAGCAGGCTTCTCTTTGAAAGGATGTTGAGAAAGATGGAGGAGATGGCGACGGGGGGAGTTTCTTTCTATTTATTCCAGCCAAATCCTCCTTTCCCGAAAGTCGGTATGAGTCGGAACGACTGTCGTACCGACACTCGAAACCCAAGGGGGACAAGGGGATTAGTGGATTCCCAGAGAGCCTTCCTCTCGAGAAGGCTCTTCCAGATCTCAGATTGGGTGTGGAGAATGAGTTTGGACGATGAAGGGGTGAAGTTAATTCTGGAAAAGCAGTTGACAAAAATTGCGGATTGCGGAATGAGAAAACTCATCCCCCTCACCCTTTCCCTCTCCCCTCAGGGGAGAGGGTGGGGTGAGGGGCGATTCGGTCATCTGGTTATTTGAATTTAACTGTCGCGAATCACGAACCAGGAGCACGGAGTTATGGGAAGGACCATTCTTCCGTTCAGTCAGGTTCTGGACCAGGAGGTCCAGGAATGGAGGAAGTTTCGGAGGGGCTTGAGAAGAGAGGATCAACAGTTCCTCGATCGACTCTTCGAAGAAGCGAGGCTTCATGTCCAGGCCGGTGTCTATGCTTCAAGACCCTGGCCTTTTGAGACGATCTTGGTTTCCATCCTTATCGAACATGAGAAGGCCTTAGTCGAATTGAGATCGAAACTGAGGGCAATCGAAGAAAAAGAAGGAAGCCGGTAAATTTATGGAATTTCAGGGATGGCTCTTTGACCTCTATCCTCTGGAGTCCTCGATGATCCTCTGGATCAAAGATGA
>CAYMTD010000487.1:0-2336 GCA_964393245.1 uncultured Syntrophaceae bacterium | reverse complement strand
AGGAGACCAAAAAGGTGATGAGGCAAGTGGAAGGGATCGTTTTCGAAGAAGTCCCGGAACTGAAATCCCTCTGGGCAAGGGCAGGATCCGGAAGAGGAAGGTCTGTAATTTTCAGTGGTAGGTTTGCTGGACCCCATACCGGATATGCCTCCCTCATGCTGGTGGACCAATCGGACAGAAGCCGCTCTTCAGAAACCATCTCACGGGTACTGAGAGAAAGGGTTCGGAGGATTCCCGGGGCTGTCCTCACCGTCTATCCGGGTGGAATTGTTTCGAGGGTGATCACCTTTGGAGCCGACGAACCGATCGACGTTGAAATTCTTGGATACGATCTTGCCACAGGAAGCCGTCTGGCAAAAGAAGTGGCTGAAATTCTAAGAGGGGTCCGCGGGGTTACGGATATTCAAATCGGAAGGGAAGAGGGACTTCCGGAGTATCAGGTTAAGATCCGACAGGACCGTGCTGCGGCTTTAGGTCTGACGACTGCCCGGGTTGCCGAAATCGTCAGAGGAGCGATCGAGGGAGTAGAATCTTCTGTTTATATTGACCCAAAGACAGGCCGTGAGCATAATGTCAGGGTTCGGCTTAGGGAAGAGGACCGTGGAAAACCGGAAGATCTGAAGCGACTGCCCCTTCCTGCGCTCGATGGAAAGGTGGTTGCTTTGGAGAATGTGGTCGAAGTGGCCCGGACGACTTCTCCGGTTCAATTGGAACGAAAGTATCAGCAAAGGATCGTCCATGTCACGTCTAATACAAGCGGGCGGGATCTTGGCTCGATTGCGAGCGAAATCGAGGATAGGATTTCAAAGATGAAGATTCCCGATGGATTCTCCGTTGCGCTCAAAGGGGCGCGCCTGGAGCAAAAAGAAGCCTTCCAAATGCTTCTCTTCGCCCTGATCCTCGCCATCGTTCTCATTTATATGGTGCTTGCCTCCCAGTTTGCCTCTCTGCTCCACCCTTTTCTGATTATGTTTTCAGTCCCTCTTGGCTTTATCGGTGTGATCTGGGCTCTGTTTCTTACCGGGCACACCCTGAGCGTGATTTCGTTCATCGGGATCATTATGATGGCTGGGATTGTGGTGAGCAATGCCATTCTCATCGTTGATTATACCAATCGGCTCCGAAGCGAGGGAGTTGTACTGAGAGAAGCCATCGTCCGGGCAGGCAGGATTCGGCTCCGGCCGATCTTGATGACCACGCTCACTACTATTTGCGGACTGATCCCAATGGCGCTGGGTTTGGGTGAGGGAGCGGAGGCCTACGCTTCGCTGGCTATTGCTGTTATCGGAGGGCTTTTGGTTTCGACACTCCTGACCCTTGTCTTCATTCCCACCCTCTACTTGATTGTGGAGAGCTGGAGAAGCGCCCGCAAGACAACGAGATAATTCGGAGTAATGAGTTCGGAGTTCTTCGTTTTAAATTTTAGACTCCCAACTCCTAACTCCGAACTTAAATATGATTCCCCGTCGAAAGACCCGTCAAATTTCTATCGGTCCCGTAAAGGTTGGCGGGGATGCGCCGATCTCCGTCCAGTCGATGACGAAGACGGATACCAGGGATGTTCGGAAAACGGTTCATCAGATCCACCGTCTTGAAGAGGCAGGCTGTGAGATCGTTCGAGTTGCTGTCGTCGATGAAACAGCAGCCCTCGCCATAGCCGAAATCAAGAAAAGGATAAACCTTCCCCTCATCGCGGATATCCACTTTCACGTCCCTTTGGCCCTGAAAGCAATGGAATCCGGAGCAGATGGGCTTCGCATCAATCCGGGCAATATCGGAGGAAGGGACCGGCTGAAGACCATCGTCAATGAGGCAAAGGCGAGATCCATCCCTATCCGCATCGGGGTGAATGCCGGGTCTCTTGAGAAAGATCTCCTCAAGCGTTATGGGGGTGCGACCGCAGAAGCCATGGTGCTGAGCGGTCTCCGGACGATTGAGTATCTGGAAGATCTTGGTTTTCATCTAATAAAAGTGTCATTGAAAGCCTCTGATGTCCCGAGGACCGTTGAGGCTTATCGACTCTTCTCGAAAGAATCCGATTACCCGCTCCATCTCGGAATCACAGAAGCGGGCAGGGGCTCGGGAGCGATCGTCAAATCAGCCATAGGAATCGGGTTTCTGCTCAACGAAGGCATCGGGGATACCTTCAGGGTTTCCCTGACCGGTGACCCTGTTGAAGAAGTCCGTGTGGGCTATGAAATACTGAGGGCCCTAAGAATACGGGAACGAGGCGTCGAAATCATTTCGTGTCCAACCTGTGGCCGTTGTGAAGTTGACCTCGCTCCCCTTGTAAAGAGAATTGAGAGGGAAGTTCAATAGATCGCGACACCTATGAC
>CAYMTD010000486.1:0-2337 GCA_964393245.1 uncultured Syntrophaceae bacterium | reverse complement strand
AGATGCTGAACCAAGTTCAGCATGACACCAATGGGTTTCAAGATGTTAGAGATAAATTCTCAGAGTTTATTGCGTAAGAATCCGACGGCTCTTCCGGGGCTTCGCCCGGAAGATGGGGCCCCTTCGGGGCAGCGTTCTTCGTCATTCCTGCGGAAGCAGGAATCCAGTATTTTTGTTCGAAGCTTCTGGATTCCCGTTTTCACGGGAATGACTAATTGGGGTCGTTTTCAATAACTCAACATCGACAAACTTTTGTCGATATCGATTCCCTAAGGGCCTAACCATGAAGGCTCTGATCAAATTCAAAGCCTTTAGGGCTTAAATCGTTCAACATAAGTGGACTGCAAAAAAGGGGATACCCGAACGATCAGGTATCCCCTTTTTTTAGTCCATCAGATGCCGATCATTGTCTCGGTTTGATTCAGATCAAATGGAGGATCCACCCCGAATGTTCTCTTGACAGGGAAGCGGTTTTATACTAAAAAAGTATAATTAATACAATGAGGTATTGAAGATGCAGGCGTCAAAGAGACCCGGCGCCTTTTTTGTTCTTCATTGTTAAAAGGAGAACCCAAACGTGGCAGGGATGAACCCCTTCAAGATTGCACAGAGACAATTGGATGCCGCTGCAGAGAGACTGGGTCTTGACCAAGCTACCCATGATCTGCTCCGCTGGCCTCAACGAGAACTCACGGTAACGCTTCCTGTCCAAATGGATGACGGAAAGGTTCAAATCTATCATGCGTACCGTGTCCAGTATAACACGGCTCGGGGTCCCGCCAAGGGCGGCATCCGATGGCATCCAGAGGAGACCATTGACACGGTTCGAGCGCTGGCTGCGTGGATGACCTGGAAGACGGCGGTGGTGGATATCCCTTTGGGGGGAGGGAAAGGGGGAGTCACCTGTAACCCAAAAGGAATGTCGGAAACCGAGAAGCAGCGACTGGCTCGCGGCTATATTCGGGCGGTGGCACCGATGCTGTCAATATCGAAAGATGTGCCTGCTCCGGATGTGTATACGACGCCTCAGATCATGGGCTGGATGATGGACGAGTACGAGACGTTGGTGGGACAGCATCATCCCGGTGTGATCACGGGTAAACCGCTTCCCCTTGGAGGATCGGAGGGTCGCGGAGATGCGACAGCGCGGGGGGGTATCTACGTGACACGAGAGGCCGCTAAAATGTTGAACATTGATCTCCGAGATAAGACCATGGCGATTCAGGGCTTTGGCAATGCCGGTCAACACGCTTCGCTTCTGGCGTCGGAAATACTTGGTTTAAGGCTCGTGGCTGCTTCGGACTCGAAGGGAGGGATCTTTAACGCAAAAGGGTTGGATCCCAAGGAGGTGGTGGATCATAAGCTCAGAACCGGAAGCCTCGAAGGATTCCCAAAAGCCGAGAGGATTAGCAACGAAGAACTTTTGGAACTCGATGTAACCGTTCTTTTCCCAGCCGCCCTTGAGAATGTGATTACAGCCGACAACGCCAATCGCATCAAGTGCAAGATTTCATGCGAGCTGGCCAATGGACCGATGACTCCAGAAGCCGATGAGATTCTTCACCAGAACCGCGTCTTTTTCATACCCGATTTTTTGGCCAATGCAGGAGGGGTGACGGTCTCCTATTTCGAACAAGTTCAAAATGCGTACAACTTCTACTGGCCGTTGCAGGAGGTTCAACAAAGGCTCGACGAGAAGATGTCCCGGGCCTTTTACGGAGTCTACCAGATGTACCTGCAGCAGAAGGTCAACATGAGAGAAGCCGCCTATCTGGTCGCCGTGGCAAGGGTGGCGGAAGCCTGCAAGCTGCGGGGTTGGGTTTAGGATGGATATCGTCAAAACCTACCGTTTGTTTAGAAGAATGAATCAGTACCCGAATCTCATGGGGCTGATGTACTCTATCTTTATGGAGGTTCTCGAGAAGCGACGAATAATCACCAGGGAGAAACTTCACGAGCAGGCCCTCGAAGCGCTGAGAGCAGATGAGGTTCCTGATACGGAGATCAACCGTCAGGAATACGTCGAGGGCCTCATTGCTCATTATACGGCGAGCCATTTGAGTGACTATGAGATTGAAAATTACATCAACCTGGCTCGGAAGAAAGAAAAATGCCAAGAGCTGAGTTTTGTGGTCAATCAAGAACAGGCGACTTCGTTTGAAATTTATGATGCCCTCCGGGGGTTCTGTGAAATCCCAAAAGGTGAAGTCTACATTTCACGGGAGGAGGCTGAGGGGATTCGTGTCGGCCTGATCAGACATTATCTTTCCAGTCAGCTTCCTTTTGTTAGCCTTGCCAAAAACCACATTACCATCCGTGACATTTATGATATCCTCC
>CAYMTD010000485.1:0-2338 GCA_964393245.1 uncultured Syntrophaceae bacterium | reverse complement strand
ACCTCGCTTTCATTGACCCCCAATTGCTCGACAATAATCTCCTTCACCCTCTTCTCAATAGACATGCAATCACCTCCTCACATATAGATGCCACCGTTCACATTCAATACCTGACCGGTGATATAATTAGCCGATTCAGAAACGAGAAACAAAACCGCCTCTGCGACATCCTCAGGTTTGCCTAATCGATCCATCGGGATCATTCGTTTCAATTCATCCTTCACTTTATCAGGAAGGGCGTCGGTCATGGGGGTTTCGATATACCCAGGG
The DNA here is from genome assembly GCA_964393245.1 of uncultured Syntrophaceae bacterium. Lineage (GTDB taxonomy): Bacteria > Desulfobacterota > BSN033 > BSN033 > UBA1163 > CAYMJV01. The sequence goes on along the minus strand of CAYMTD010000485.1, from coordinate 2,068 downwards.
GCGATGGCATTCACATTGATCCCTCTCTGGGCGAACTCCCGGGCGATGGTTTTGGTGAAACCGATCACGCCTGCCTTCGAGGCGGCATAGTTTCCTTGTCCAGGGTTTCCCATTTCTCCAACCACTGAAGCGATGTTGACGATTTTCCCGCTCCTCTGCTTCGACATGTGACGCACGACCGCCTTGGTACAATTGAAGGTCCCCTTGAGGTTGATATTGAGGACAGCGTCCCAATCTTCCTCCGTCATCCGAAGAATCAGTTTATCCCGCGCAATGCCTGCGTTATTAACCAGGATGTCGATCTGGCCGAATTGAGCAAGAATGGCCTCCACCATTCTCTCGACGTCATCTAATTTGGCCACATCTACTTTCATGGCCACACTCTTGCGGCCCAACGCCTTGACCTCCCTTGCTGTGTCATTGGCCTTCTCGACATTGATGTCTGAGACAACAACGTCTGCCCCGTTTTGTGCGAGCAGAAGGGCAATGGCCTTTCCGATTCCCTGGGCTGCTCCCGTTACCAACGCGACCTTCCCTGCCAGTTTCAAAGGATTCTCCTGGTCATGAGATCTTTTTAAGCGTCTGGATGTCTTCTATGTTTTTTGTCTCGATTTTGGGATTAATTCTCTTCATTAAACCGGAGAGGACTTTACCCGGACCGATTTCAAAAGTCTGCTCGATTCCATCCCCTGATATTTTCTGCATCGACTCTTCCCAGCGGACAGGGCGAGAGACCTGGGCGACCAGTAACTCTTTCACTTTCTCCTTCGACTGGTTGATTTCTGCATCCACATTCGTCACCACAGGGATCTTCAAATCCAAGATGCGGACACCGTTCAGAACCTGTTCGAGGCGTTTCCCCGCTGGTTTCATCAACGGGGAGTGAAAAGGTGCACTCACGGGGAGGAGAATCGCCTTCTTTCCTCCCTCTTTAACCCTTTTCATGGCTCGTTCCACCGCCTTTGCATGGCCGGCGATAACGATCTGTCCCGGGCAGTTAAAGTTGGCTGGCGTCAGGACTTCCCCTTGTGCGGCCTCTTTGCAAACTCTCTCCACCTGCTCCCTCTCCATACCGAGGATGGCAGCCATGGCTCCCACTCCCACGGCTACAGCCTCCTGCATGAATTTTCCTCGAAAGCGAACGATCTGGACGGCATCTGCAAAGGCAAGCGCTTCGGAAGCCACAAGCGCGCTATATTCCCCCAAACTATGGCCTGCGACGATATGCGGAACGACCCCTTTTTCTGCTTGGAGGACTCTCAGCGCTGCAACGCTCATGGTCAGGATGGCCGGTTGGGTGTTCTCGGTCAATTTAAGCGTATCTTCCGGCCCCTGAAAGCAGAGCGACGAGATGGAGAAGTTCAACACGTCATCGGCCTCTTCGAAGACCTCTTTAGCCACACGGAAATTGTCATGAAACTCCTTTCCCATGCCGACATATTGGGACCCCTGACCCGGAAAGATAAAAGCCACTTTCTCCATAGAAACATCTTGGGTTAGGATTAGGGTTAAGACGCCCCTGCCTACCGGCAGTCAGGCTTACCTTTACCTACCAACCGTTATTTTCTCCCCGCGTATTCCTTATTTAGTTCGAGACCGATCACATTTCTTTGAATCTGGTTCGTCCCCTCGTAAATCTGAAGGATCTTGGCATCCCGCATCATTTTCTCAACGGGATATTCTCTCATATAGCCGTATCCCCCGAAGACCTGAACCGCATCGGTCGTTACCTTCATCGCCACATCGCTGGCGAAGACCTTAGCCATTCCCGAGAGCTTTGAAATATCTTTGGGATTCTTCTCCTGGTCGATGTAGCGTGCGACGGAAAGAACCAGGGCCCTGGCGGCCTCTACAAGCGTTGCCATGTCAGCCAACAGGTGTTGAATGGCTTGAAAGGAGATGATCTTCTTTTCGAACTGTTCCCGTTCGCGGGCGTAACGGGCCGCCTCATCAAGGGCGCCCTGAGCAACACCGACACCCTGAGCGCCTACCCCCGGCCGTGTTCGGTCGAAGGTTCTCATGGTGACGATGAAGCCCATCCCCTCCTTTGCAATCAGGTTTTCTCTGG
>CAYMTD010000484.1:0-2342 GCA_964393245.1 uncultured Syntrophaceae bacterium | reverse complement strand
GTACCCTGTGGCACCGGGAACTTCGAGAACCTCCAACCCTGCCAGAATCCCAATTCCCTTCAGGAGATGAACCGCCGATATCACATACCCTTCAATCCCGAATCGTTCCTTTAGCGTGGTCATCTGCGGTGGGCGGCCCTGCCCCCAAAGCCAGATGGAATTGGCCACGGCCAGTCCTTTTTGTCTCCTCTCAAGATTGACGGGATGATCCCTAAGAAGCTCCTGGGATTTCTTCATGAGCACGAGAATTCGATCTCCGCCGCTGTCTTTAGAACCACAGGCCCTGGGAAGAAAGGGGGTGATTTCCTTTCCGGTGATATCGTGAGGCGGGGTGAGCACGAGTTGATCCAAGGCAGGAAATCTTGCAGCACCATTCTGAAATACCATCAAGTGCCGATAGCTGACTCCGGGATAGAAACGAATTTCTTTTGTTCCCACTTCCCTGTCCAAGTCAATGATGATTCTTCTGGCTTCTTCATCCGTGATGTGTCCCGCTGAAAAATCTTTCATCCAGGTCTTCGAGCCTTCAAACTGAAGGGTGACCAAGTTGCAACGAAATGCAATATCCACGGGGGCGAGTCTTACACCGAGGCTGGCTGCCTCAAGGGGTCCCCGACCCGTGTAAAACCGGGAGGGGTCATATCCGAAGATCGACAAGTTGGCGATCTCGCTTCCAGGCGTGAACCCCTTGGGGATCGTTTGAACCAGGCCCATCTCCCCATGCTTGCCCAGCCAATCCATATGAGGGGTTCTTGCCAGCATAAGAGGGGTCTTCCCCCCCATGCCTTCGATCTCATAATCAGCCATCCCGTCTCCAACAATGATTACATATTTCATCCCTGCGGGCATATTCTCCTGTTCTTAAAGCCTAAATATACCAAAACCTTACAAATGTCAAATGAAAAGCGAAAATTGTAAGCAAAAGCTATGCCAACTCTTAGAGGCCCTCCCCTCTCGTAACGGGAAGGCCAGGATGGATTCGCGAGGCGGGCTAGGGAAAGATTTACCTTTTATCTCCCTCGTATCTTCGGCAAAACATTTATCTTCAGGTACCTCACCACACGCTCCGCTTCCGACCTTATATCGCTTCTCTGGCTAAAGAGACAGGGCCTCGGATCCCCTCTCAGTCTTTTCTCATGGAGCCCGAGTCTGACTGCTTTTTCCACGTAGGATTCCGGAAGCTCATCGTCTAATTCAACTCCGTTCATCACTGCCCAGGCCAATGTCCACGCCCTTGCAACGTTAGACACATCATATCCCCCTCCTCCCAACGCCACCCACCGATGGGCGATCTGCTTGATTCGCCGGATCACTTTTTCATACCCGTAAATCGTCAGATGGAGATTTGTCAGTGGGTCATTGTAGAATGAATCGACTCCCAACTGGGTCACCACGACGTCGGGCTCAAACCTTTCGAGGAGCGGAGGGACGATCTCCTCAAATGCCCAAAGATAAGTTTCATCATCCGTATAAGCAGCAAATGGAAGATTGACAGCATACCCTTCTCCCTGGCCCTCTCCTATCTCATATTCAAAACCGGTCCCTGGAAAGAGGGAAGTGCCCGATTCATGAAGAGAGATGGTAAGAACCTGATTCGTATGGTAGAAGGCGGCTTGAACGCCATCCCCGTGATGGGCATCGATGTCAACATAGGCTATCCTCATTCCCCGACTTAAGAGTCTTAGGATTCCAATGACCGGATCATTAATATAGCAGAATCCTGAGGCCCTTGATCTCATGGCATGGTGGAGACCTCCAGCGATATTAAAGGCGTTTTCCCCTTCTCCATTTGCCACAAAATCGATGGCCTGAAGGGTCGCCCCTGTTACGAGCAAAGACCAGTCGTATAGGCCTGGGAAGACAGGATTGTCGCCTGGGCCCAGACCAAAGGTAACCGCGTTCCCCATGAGCGTACCCTCATTCGCCTGCTTCAGCAGGGTGACATACTCTTGACTGTGGAAAGTCGTCAAGTCCTCTTCTTCAGCTCTTCGGGTTACGATAAACTGAACGCCAGGCAGGGACAAAAGCCCATAGTCACGAATCAACTCATACGTCAATTTGAGCCGGATGATCTTAAGCGGATGGGTTGGTCCATAGTCGTAATCCAAGTATGCGTCGGTGTAGATAAAAGCAGTCGTCACGGCCTCTGCCTTTTCTTGCTATTGCCTTGAGTCCGCGTTGATCAAGCCGAGGGAATTTGAAATTCCAATCACCAAATTCCCTGCCTACCGGCAGGCAGGCAAGCTCCAAATAAATCCAATAACCCAATATTTCAAACCATTAATCCCACTGCTGTCCAAATTGGTCGAGTATTTTCAAAAGCGCCGCTGATTTTATTAGAG
>CAYMTD010000483.1:0-2343 GCA_964393245.1 uncultured Syntrophaceae bacterium | reverse complement strand
GGGCACCGACACCGATAAAGATGGCTTTGTAGCCCTGTTCAAACATCTGGGAGAGAGTAATCTCTTTTCCTACCTGAATGTTGTACCGGATCTCCACACCCAACCGTTCCAAAATTCCTGCTTCATATTTCACAATATTGCGCGGAAGCCTGTAGTCAGGAATGCCCATGGCTGCCATGCCTCCCGGCTCACCCAATCTCTCAAAAATCGTAACGGGATACCCCTTCAGAGCAAGGTAGTAGGCACAGCTGAGACCGGCTGGCCCCGCTCCAATGACAGCCACTTTCTGTGATCGCTTCTCTTCCTGTTGAAGAATAGGGTCCTTCCGCTTCTCAAGTTCGTAGTCAGCGACAAACCGTTTCAACCATTTGATGGAGATGGGTTCATCCACGTTTCCCCGTCGACAGTTGTCCTCGCAGGGCCGAACGCAGACCCTCCCCAGAATTCCAGGCAGGCAAGTGGCTTCGCGTATAGCTTCCAGGGATTCGAGAAATCTCCCCTCCTTGATCAATTCGACATATCGGGTGATGGGGAGATGGGAAGGACAGGCGCTTTCGCACGGCGCGGTCACCTTCATTTGATATTCCTGCCGTTGAATTTTCATTTTTGATTGGATGGCTTCCGAGAACTCATTCCTGAAATGATCGACGGCATGAAGCACCGGCTTCGGGCCGGTCTGTCCCAGGTTGCATTTTGAACTCTTCAGGATCGTTTCACCCAAATCTTTCAATTGATCCAAATCCTCGATCCTGCCCTGACCTTCAGCAATCCGGTTCATGAGCGTCGCCATGATGCGCGTCCCTACACGACAGGGCGTACACTTTCCACAAGATTCCTCCTGGACCGCTTCTAAATAAGCGCGGAGCAAATCGATGATATTGACCTCGGAATCCCGGATAACAATTCCATCCCATCCAATGAAGGCCTTAATCTTTCTCCCTTTGTCGAATTCCAGGGGTAAATTGACCGTGGCAACAGGCTGTCTTTCCGAATCGGGTTTCCCCCGATTATCCGTCACCACTCCACCCCAACTGCTGAAAAGGATATCATTCATACTAACCTCTTCATCAAGAATGGAAGTTCAAATGCCAAAATCCAAATGTCAAATGAATGTCAAAGCTCAAAATCCAAAATTATTGAAATTTGAACTTTGGATTTGATTTGTCATTTGAACTTTGTCATTTGACATTTTCTCCTTACCGATCGACCTCGCCCAGGACGATATCAATGCTGCCGATGACAGCAATCACATCGGCGATCAGACGTCCTTCGATCATCCTTGAAAGGGCACTCAAGTTAGCGAAAGAGGGTGTTCGGATCCTGAACCGAAAGGGTCGATTCGATCCATCGCTCACAAGATAGAACCCCAATTCCCCTTTCGAAGCTTCTACGCTGGCATAAACTTCACCTCGGGGAGGATAGAAACCCTCCGACACGATCTTAAATTGACGGATGAGGGATGCGATATCACTGAGGACGTCGTCCTTCGGTGGTAAGGTAACTCGTGGATCGTTAGTGATGATAGGACCTTTTGGTAATCGTTCCAAAGCCTGCTCAACAATGGCGTTCGACCATTCCATCTCCCGCAAGCGGACGATATACCGATCGTAGACGTCCCCCACCGTACCGGTCGGTATTTCAAAATCGAACTCTTCATAACTCGAATAGGGGAAGGCCTTTCGCACATCGTATTTTACACCCGAACCACGAAGCGTCGGACCGGTCACGCCAAAGCTGAGGGCATCCTCTTTTGAGAGGATGCCCACCCCCTTGGTCCGCTTCATCCAGATGACATTCTTGGTCAGAAGGGCTTCATACTCCTTGACGTGGTCGGGGAAAGCTTGAACGAAAGCTTTGATCTTTTCCTCAATTCCCTCAGGGAGGTCTTTCGAAACCCCGCCAATTCTCAGGTAGGTGGGGGTGAGCCTCCCTCCCGCGACCTCTTCAAAGATCCTCAAGATATCTTCCCTTTCTCTAAAGTTGTAGAGAAGGAGGGTCATGGCCCCTATGTCGAGAGCATGCGTACCCAGCCAGATGAGGTGGGCTGCGATCCTCTGAAGCTCAGCCATCATGACTCGAATGTACTGAGCCCTTTTGGGCACGTCAATGCCTAACAGCTTCTCCACCGCCAAGACGTAGGCTAGGTTGTTCCCCATGGCGTTGGTATAGTCGAGACGATCGGTCAGCGGAATGGCTTGATGATAGGTCTTGCTCTCCGCAAGTTTCTCTATTCCCCGGTGGAGGTGGCCAAGATGGGGAGTTGCCTTCACAATCACCTCTCCATCCAATTCCAACACAACCCTCAACACCCCATGGGTTGCCGGGTGCTGGGGTCCCATATTA
>CAYMTD010000482.1:0-2346 GCA_964393245.1 uncultured Syntrophaceae bacterium | reverse complement strand
GAAAGGGCGAGCCGGGACAGGTGGCCCATGTCGGACACGGAGCAGCACCCGCGAGATTCAGAGGCGTGCAGGTAGGAGTGATGAAGTAGAAAAAATCCGGAATGCACCTGCCCGCGGTAGTCAGGGAATTCCGATTATTAACAGTCCTGCCCCCCTTTTTCCCACAGGACTTCTAAAACTTTTCCCGTTTTAGAAAAAAGTCAGCTACGACCAGACCTTTCACTTCCGTCCTACTTTTTCCGGTTCTCCGGCCTTAGGGATCGTACTGCAGCACCTGTAAGCCACATTTCGGAATTACCCATGGCCGTCAGTTCTTTCTTGAGCTTCTCCCTGTAATCCGGAGCGCTGTTTGCTTCGAGAACTCGTTTGGTCTCTTTTCCTGAGACCACGCTCTGATAGAGCTCTTCAAACAAGGGAATCACCGCGTCCCTGAAACGGGGGGCCCAGTCAAGGGCTCCCCGCTGGGCCGTAGTGCTGCAGTTGGCGAACATCCAGTCCATGCCGTTTTCTGCCACCAACCGGATGAGGCTTTGAGTGAGCTCTTCAACCGTTTCGTTAAAGGCCTCGCTTGGGGTATGGCCATGCCTGCGAAGACAGTTGTACTGGGCCTCCATCACACCTGCAAGACATCCCATCAGCACCCCCCTCTCCCCGGTGAGGTCGCTGTAGACCTCCTTTTCGAATGTCGTAGGGAAAAGATATCCTGACCCGATGGCGATTCCCAGGGCGAGTACCCTCTCCCTTGCCCTTCCAGTATAGTCCTGGTGAATGGCGAAGCTCGAGTTGATACCGCTGCCGTCAAGAAAATTTGCCCGTAAACTCCTGCCCGACCCTTTGGGTGCTACCAGAATCACGTCGATATTCACAGGGGGGATAATCCTTGTCTGTTCTTTATAGACAATGGAGAATCCGTGGGAGAAGTAGAGGGCGCCGCCTTCTTTCAGACGGCCCTTCACAGTAGGCCAGACGGCCATTTGGCCTGCATCTGAAAGGAGGAAAAGGATGATGGTTCCGGCCTTTGCAGCCTCTTCGATAGATAAGAGAGTCTTGCCCGGAACAAAACCATCGGAGATCGCCCTCTCCCAGTTTAGGCTTCCAGTCTTCCTCTGCCCCACAATGACCTCGATGCCGTTGTCCCTCAGATTCAAGGCCTGTCCTGGACCCTGGACGCCGTATCCCAAGATCGCTATTGTTTCATTTTTAAGGACCTTTCTTGCCTTCTCGATAGGAAATTCTTCAGAAGTGATCACCTCTTCCCAAACACCGCCAAAATTAATCTTTGCCATCTCTCATCCTCCTTTTCTTTTTTTCTCTTGCAAGGGCGATCGTCCCAGTTCTTGCCATCTCCTTGATCTCCATGGGTTTGAGCAGCCTCAAGAAGGCCTCAATCTTACTCTCATCACCGACCACCTCCATTGTGTAGAAATCAGGACTTGAATCTACTACCCGCGAGCCAAAGATATTCGCGATCCTAAGGATCTCTGCCCGGGATTCCGCTTTAGCCCTCACCTTGACGAGAACCAATTCAGCGTGCACATAATCTGTATTGTTAAAGTCTATGACCTTGATTACATCGATCAGTTTATTGAGCTGTTTTTTTATTTGCTCCAGAACAGCCATTTTCCCTTTGGTCACCAGGGTAATCCGGGAAATGAAGGGATCATTTGTTTCCGCCACGCAAAGGCTCTCTATGTTGTAGTTTCGGCCGCTGAAAAGTCCGGCGATCCTTGCAAGGACACCGGGCTTGTTCTCTACCAGAAGCGATAGGATATGTTTTGAGGGGTCCTCAGCCGTCATTTCTATTTCCCTTTTCGATGGTCAACCGCTCCTTCTTGCGCCATTAACATCTCTGTGATCGGGGCACCTGGCAGCACCATCGGATATACGCACTCCTCTTTCTCCACATGAAAGTCCATGATCACAGGTTTCCTGATGGAGAGGCCCTTTTGAAGGAGAGGCTCCACCTCCTCAGGCTTCGTTGCCCTGAGGCCCACTGCACCGTAAGCCTCTGCGAGCTTGACGAAATCAGGTCCGTGGTTCAATTCACTAAAGGCGTAGACCCGGTCGTAAAACAACTGCTGCCACTGTCGGACCATGCCGAGGCAGCCATTGTTCAGAATGACAATCTTTACAGGGAGGTCGTTTTCCACAGCGGTTGCAATCTCCTGGATATTCATCTGTATGCTTCCATCCCCTGCAATATCCACCACAAGTTTGTCGGGACATGCAATTTGAGCACCGAGGGCGGCAGGTAGACCAAACCCCATAGTCCCAAGCCCACCCGAGGAGAGGAAGGAGTTGGGGTGATCAAAGTGATAATACTGGGCTGTCCACATCTGATTCTGT
>CAYMTD010000481.1:0-2353 GCA_964393245.1 uncultured Syntrophaceae bacterium | reverse complement strand
AGGTCTTGGATTCAATCTTGCGTTTGAGTTCGGCGGTGCCTCCCGTCCGTTGGTAGGCGAGGATGGAGATGATAAGAGCAGCAACTGCGATGAGGAGCGTAACAGCTTCCATGATTAGGGACCTCCTTCAACTTTTGAGTTAAGATACTTCATCCCCTCGGAACTTTCAATCGATTCCTTATCAAGCTTCGTAGAACCGAAGGAAACAGTGAGGCGCGAAGGGGTGACAATGCCCACGGACATGACCGTTTTGATCGCTTCTTCAATGGTCATTTGGGACGGGAAGACCTTCTCTTTTGGGAGGAAGAGGAGGTGGCCGGTTGGAGGAGCAAAGCCGGTTGGGATGAAAACGGTGATTTTTTTCTCGTTCTCGAGATCGGTCAACTCATTGGTGATAAATCCGAGAACGAAATTACCTTCCTGCGGAAATTCGACAAAGACCGCCTGCCGGAAGGAACCTTTCTTCGTCGTCGAAAAGGCATCGGTCAGTTGTTTTGAAGAACTGTAAATATTCTTCACCACAGGGATATTGATGAAGAGTTTATCCGTCCAATGGATCAACTTACGGCCCAAGACATTGGTAGCGATGATTCCGATCAGATAGAGCAAGAGGAAAAAACCAATGATCCCCAACCCAGGGATGGTGAAATCTCGTTTGAAAAGATAGACTGTGACGTCGGGCGTTAGGGGGTCCAGGGTACTATGTAAGGCGTTGAAAACAAACTTCAAGACGAGGAACGTAATCCCAAGGGGCAGGACGACCAGGATTCCTGCAAGAATCTTGGTTCGAAGATGTTTGAAAATTTTCTTGATCATGCCCTTGCGACTTCCAGCTGAAGAATTCTCTTTAAATCTTCTTCCTCCACCACCTCTTTCTCCATCAGGAAACGGGCGAGTTCTTCCAGCTTGTCTTTCTTAGCCGTCAGGATCTCTTTTATCTTTTGATGGCTTTCGTCAATGATCTTCTTGACCTCTTCATCGATCTTTTTGGCCGTATCCTCACTGTATTCCTTTGATGAGACAAATGGGGAGGGCAGGAAGAGAGGTCCCTTCTCCTTCTCAAAAGTGACGTAGCCTAACTTTTCACTCATCCCAAATTGTTTGACCATGCTGGTGGCAATGTCGGTGGCTCGCTGGAGATCATTATGAGCTCCTGTGGAGATCTCCCCGAAGACGATCTCTTCCGCCACCCTTCCTCCCAAGAGCACCCCCAGGCGGTCGAGCAACTCCGATTTGGTCATCAGGTAGCGATCCTCCGTGGGCAACTGAAGCGTATACCCAAGGGCGGAGATTCCCCGGGGGATGATGGAGATGCGGCGGACCGGATCGGCATTGGGCAGGAGCGAGGCCGCGATCGCATGCCCCGATTCGTGAAAAGCCACAATCTCTTTCTCCTTCTTCGACATGAGCTTTCGCTTCTTTTCCAGGCCGGCTATGACGCGGTCAATGGCCTCCTCGATGTCGGACATCTCCACCCCTTCTTTGTTCTTCCGAGCAGCCAGGAGGGCGGCCTCATTCACGATGTTGGCGAGATCCGCTCCCACAAAACCGGGAGTTCTGGACGCAATAACTCTTAAGTCCACATCCGGAGAGAGTTTCACGTTGCGCGTGTGAATCTTCAGAATCTCCTCCCGACCAACGATGTCGGGTCGGTCCACCAACACATGACGGTCGAAGCGGCCCGGCCTGAGCAGGGCGGGGTCGAGAATTTCGGGCCGATTGGTCGCAGCCATAATGATCACCCCTGTATTGGGATCGAAACCATCCATTTCAGCCAAGAGTTGATTGAGGGTCTGTTCCTGTTCATCATGCCTTCCAAGGGGATTGACGCCTCGGGCCTTTCCCAGGGCATCGAGTTCGTCGATGAAGATGATACAGGGGGCATGGTTTTGAGCTTGAGCGAAGAGGTCCCTGACCCGAGCTGCCCCCACTCCGACAAACATCTCTACAAAATCAGAACCGCTGATCGAAAAGAAGGGGACATTCGCTTCTCCGGCGACCGCCTTCGCCAGAAGCGTTTTACCGGTACCGGGCATGCCGACCAGGAGGACCCCCTTGGGAATCTTCCCCCCCAGGCGTTGGAACTTCCCTGGATTCTTGAGAAACTCGACCACCTCTTTCAATTCCTCTTTGGCCTCGTCGATTCCGGCGACATCACCAAAGGTGATCTTCTTATCCTTCTCTGCAAAGATTTTGGCCCGGCTCTTTCCAAAGGACATGACACTCGTCTCGGGTCCGATTCGAGAGAAGAGGATCCTCCAGATGAAAAAAAAGAAGACGAGCGGAATGATCCACGAAAGAATATTGGTCAGCCACTTGCTCTCCACCTTTCCGGTGTACTTAATCTTGCTAG
>CAYMTD010000480.1:0-2354 GCA_964393245.1 uncultured Syntrophaceae bacterium | reverse complement strand
GGCAAGGAATGAAGGCGGACGTTGGTGGATATTTCTCGATACGATAGAAGGTTTAAATATACCTGCAGGAGGACAGGTTGATATTGCCTGGACGTTTAGAATCGACATCTCCCAGAGTATCTACTTTGGACTTTTCAAAAGCACCGATAATCCAAACACTTATCTTGTCAGAGGAGGCCTTGCCCTGGCCGAAAAGGGAATAAGGTTGATCATCCCGTCCTTAAATGCAACTCTCAAAACAGACAAGTTAGATTATGCCAGGGGGGAGACCTTAAGAATAGATACAACACTCCAAAACCGGATCGCTTATTCCTGGCAACCCCTCCTTAAGATCGCCATTAAAGATCCGAAAAGTGCAAAGATTTTCGAGGATACAAAATTATTAGCTCTTCCTCCCAATGGCAATGTATCCGTTAATACGGATTTCACCTTGCCTTCAACGTCGATCACAGGAAGTTATACCATTAGCAGCGAGATATGGTATGGAGATAGGATGCTGTCCTCTATCTACACAAGATTTGATCTTCCCCGAAGCCAAATTTCAGTCTCACCGAATCTACCATCTATCTTCAGAATAGGTACGAACACTATCTCTTTTACCATCACGAATACGGGTAAGGTCAACATATCGTCTGGGATCTTTGAAATCAGTCTCAAAGCGCCGGATAGGAGTGACATATATTCGGAGAGTCAGCCGCTCAGGATTGCGGTTGGAGAGACGAAGGTGCTCGATATTCCCGTATCCATTCCTTATCTAGAATTCGGGAGATATGTTCTAAGTTATACTCTATCGGATGAGACAAGGACAGGAGACCCCACGAACATAACCATTCTAAATTCTATAGAAATGACCAGTCTTTTGCCGGACAAGCCTCTTTACAGGGTTCGAGAAAGAGCAAATCTTGATGCAACCGTTAAGAATACGGGAAAGTTCAATTTAGAGGACATCTCGCTGACAGTTTCAGCACCGGATCTTAGTTTTAGCGAATCACAGACTATTTCGTTGGGAGTGGATAGCAGTACCACGCTTCGCTTCACGATCCCGATCCCAGAAACAATTTCAGCTGGTTATCACGATCTGAGTGTGAAAGTAAGCCTTCCCGGAGATTTTTCAAGGAGCTGGGATATACAAATATTTGTGCCGGCATCCTCACTATCTGTCCTGTATGAGGGGCCAACCGCCTTGTCAACAGGTGACAGAATAGAGATGGTTGTGGAAAACCTGGGTGGCATAGACACCGATTACGAAGCCCATATCTATCTCTCGGATTGGAAAAGTGACTTTTTCGATTCAAAAAGCGCATTTGGCTCTATAAAGGTGGGGACTCAAGTCTTTTTACCCTATTCTTTACCCGACCAATTAACGGATGGCGATTATACATTAGGAGTTGAATTAAAAGACAAAAAAACAAACAAAATTAGTCTGAAATATATTTCATTAAAGGTTGCTGGATTGAGCGGAGAACTCTCGGTGAGAACCGATAAAGATATCTACTTCTCGAATGAGGACACAGTGACGTTATCGTCGATTGTCAATCGAGGGAAATCCATCGTTAATGGAAACCTCCATCTTGAGATCATATGTGCGGAGTCGGCCTCTTCTCCTACGGACCTGCTAGGGTCCTTTCACATCTTTACAGAAGAGGACAATGACTGGGTGGAACGTGCAGTCCTGCATTTCCCTCTCTATTTTGATCGCCGAGAGTTATCCCTGCCCATTTTGCCTGACCAATGGGGGAATGCGTCTGTGAGGATTCGGCACGGAGGCGCTCAGCTTGCACTAATTGACTACATTACCTTAAGAGATAGTAATGGGGCTTATTACTCTCCGTCGTTTGTGGGTATCCCTGAGTGGAAGGATTATACCTCAGAGGCGCTGGTTGAGGACGGGTCACCTGCCGAGGTTACAGGAGAAACCATTTATGTTTACTGGGAAAATCTTCCCTCAGGGATTTCATATCAATTGGTCATGACTGCGTCGGAGGCGGGTTCATGCGGAATTGTTTGGCAAGCGGACACAACCATTAACCTGAGTGCTGGCATTACTGAAAACCTTACCCTATCAGCAGGAGAGATTGGCTTCCCAGGAAAATTCTACCTCAGGGGACACTTGACCAATAACCTTGGTCAGAGCGTTGGCACATCATACCATCCCTTCTACATCATCGAGGGAGATACGGTCCTTCTCTTTAATACGGACAAAAGAATCTGTCGGATTGGTGAGAAAGTAACAATTACTGGTCGGATAGAGAACCGGGCAGCGATCATGGCAGAGAATCTGGTTTTTGCCTTAAACAGCAGCCAGAACGGACAGATCCCGAAACTTCTTTTTACAGAGACGATCAACCTTGCCG
>CAYMTD010000479.1:0-2369 GCA_964393245.1 uncultured Syntrophaceae bacterium | reverse complement strand
ATACCAGGAGGCATTTGCTGATGCCTTGACGGGTAACTTCGCAAAAATTGTTCTGAATTTTAGGGAGGCTTAGTTTAATCTTCTAACCAAATCAACGAAAGGAGGATGCTGAGATGAAAAAGATGTTGTTGGTAGTTGGGTTGGTTTTGTTCCTTTTTTCCTTGGTCCAGGCACAGGATTTTCCAACCAAGGATCTCTCAGGCATTATCATGTGGGGAGCTGGGGGTGCGACCGATAATGTGGCACGTGCCCTCACACCGTTGGCCGAAAAACATCTCGGGAAACAGATCGTTCTCCAAAACAAGCCAGGAGCGACTGGTGCGGTTGCCACGCAGTGGGTCCACAGTCAGCCCGCGGATGGATATACCATCCTGTGGGGGGCTGAGAATCCTCAACTCTACCGGGTGCTTGACATTACTCAGCTTGACTATAAGGACTTCTACCCAGTCCATGTGACCGCGCGAGGCGTTGGAATGATTGCCTGCAATGTCAATGCTCCCTGGAAGACTCTGAAGGATCTTTTTGAGGATGGTAAGAAGGATCCCGGCAACATCAAAATGGGTTCAACCGGTCCCGGAGGTCTTCCTTATGTGGCAGCTGCCATGATGAAACAACCCACGGTTTGACCTTTAACCCCATCCCCTTTCCAGGGGAGGGACCCGGGATGACCGCCATGCTTGGAGGCCATATCCAGTGGATGACGGTGGGTTTGACTGCGGGCAGGGAACATGTCCGGGCGGGTAGAATAAGACCTCTTGCTCTGCTTGCAGATCAACCCGTTCCTGGGCTGGAAGACATTCCACTGATTGTGAGCATTTATCCAGAGTACAAGAAATATCTTCCCTGGGGTCCTTTCTATGGGGTGTGGATAAAGAGGGAGGTACCTGACCCCGCCAAGAGAAAGCTGGTCGATGCTTTTCAGAAGGGGGGCAAGGAAGATAAGTTCCAGGCGTTCATCAAAGATTTCGGAGCTGTTTACATGGGAACCTATGGTGATGAAGCGGATAAGTTCCTTAAACATTGGCAATCGGTAACATGCTGGCTTCTCCAGGATGCCGGAGCCACAAAGGTGTCGCCAGAGAAGTTCGGAATCCCGAAACCGTAATTAAGAAATAACGTGACCGTGTCCCAGCCTACCGGCAGGCAGGCGTTATTCGGGTCCGTCCCTGTTCTTATTCTCATGATGAAAATTTAGCGAATTCAAATTTTTCAAATCCTCTTGACCTAATTAGCGTTTAGGTAAACCCCCGGCTCTGCCGGGGGACTCCCAGAGTTTGACAGCTCCGGGAATGTAGAATCGTCATTCCGGGCAAGTGAAACGCGACCCGGAATCCAGAGAAAACTGGATTCCTGCTGTCGCAGGAATGACAAGAATAAGAACTTTTGCGATAGGCTGAACAATGAATGGTTCTCGGTTTTGATTTTAATCGATTGCGATCTGGTCCCTTTTACGGGTCAGCAATCGTAAAGCCCCCGACTTTGCCGGGGGATACTTACTATCGATTAAGATGTAAGAGGAATTCTTACAGGCACGTACCACGGACACGGTCACGATTTTTGAATGAGGGAGTCTCTGCCATGGAAGAAAAGATCGAACAAAGACCGGGGGAACGGATACTTCTATGGTTTCTTCTTGCATTCAGCATCTTTCTGCTCATACAGGCATTCATGCTCCCGAACCTTGCAAACCTCTCGTCGCCGGGGGCGTTTCCAATCTTCATCATATCCATCATGATTTTATCGATCCTCCGGGTCTTGTGGAAAAATAGGACACATCACTCCACTTTTAAGATAGGCGAGGAATTAGGGAAGGCCATCCCCTTAGTATTTCCCAAGACCGTGGCTGCATATACCGCAATTCTTATCCTTTATATCTTCCTGCTCTACCCCCTCCATTTTTGGGTAAGCTCCTACCTGTTCCTTGTTGGGTCGTTTCTATTCTTAAGAGGGGCAAAGATCTTTCGGTCATTTTTCATCGCAGCAGGAATGCTTGTGGCTATCTATCTCTTCTTTCAATATCTCTTTAGAGTTATCCTCTGGTAAAGAGAAGAAGCTATGGAACAGAGCTTGAGCTATTTCCTAATGTCATTCACGAGCCTAAAAATGATCGGTCTGATCGCAGCCGGCACGTTCGCCGGTATCTATATCGGCGCCATCCCAGGCCTCTCAGTAACCATGGCTGTTTCCATCCTCATTTCCTTCACCTTTTCGTGGGATGTCAATGATGCGCTTTGTCTCATGGGGGGCGTTTACTGCGGAGGGGTCTATGGTGGCTCCAGGTCGGCTGTCCTCCTGAACATTCCAGGCGCTCCCGCTGCCGTAGCCACCGCGTTTGATGGCTATCCATTGGCCAAATTAGGTGAGGCAGG
>CAYMTD010000478.1:0-2376 GCA_964393245.1 uncultured Syntrophaceae bacterium | reverse complement strand
TGCCGCTTCACCTCAGCGATGATATCCTGAATCCGAAGAAGGTTCTGCTGCGTCGCCTCCATCTTCATCAATGCCAGTCTTTTTCGCTCCTTATATTTGGCAATGCCCCCGGCCTCCTCGATCAAGAAACGCCGATCTTGGGGATTGGCGGCGATGATATGTTCCACCCGACCCTGTTCCACAATGGAATATCCGTTCACTCCAATCCCCGTGTCTAAAAAGAGGTCCGTGATATCCCGTAATCGGCAAGGCACCTTATTGATCAGGAACTCACTCTCTCCGGACCGGTAGAGTCGGCGGGTAATCGTAATTTCACTACATTGCTCATATCCCTTTGGAAAGGATCCGTCCTCATTAGCGAAGGTCAGGTTGACTTCCGCCATCCCCAACGGTTTCCTCCCGTCGGTCCCGTTGAAGATGACATCCTCCATCAACCTTCCTCGCAAATGTTTCGCACTCCTTTCGCCGATGGCCCAAAGCACGGCATCAACGATGTTCGACTTGCCACAACCATTGGGACCTACGATCGTCGTGATTCCCTCCGGGAAGTGAAGATGGAGGCGATCCACAAAAGATTTGAACCCGACGACTTCAAGTGCCTTGAGTTTCATGAAAGCCCCTCTGTAGGGTGACCGTTGAAAATTGTAAATTGCAAAATGCAAAATTCAAAATGATTATATTCAGAAATTTTATGCTTTGCATTTTTCAGTTTGCATTTTGCACCTTAAAATCGGTCTTTGATATATTCGATGGCCCTTCGCAGCCTTTGAACCACGATCTCACTGCCGAGAATTCCCATGACCTCATCGATCGGGGGGCTGACGGTCTTTCCAGTCAGAGCCACCCGAAGGGGCTGGGCAATTCTTACAAGAGGCACCCCCCGGGTTTCGGCCAACTCTTGGATCAAGCGGTGGCACCTTTCTTTATCCAAACTGGCCTCTTTCGATAAGGCATCGATGACCTTTTCGAGTACGGGCGCTGAATCTTTCGCTAAGAATTTCTCTGCAGCCTTCTCATCATAAGCAATTTCTTTGCGGAAGTAAAATTCCGCAAGGTCGGCCATCTCCACCAGGGTCTTCACCCGTTCGCGCAGGGAGAAGACCACTTTCTTCAGGAGGCCCAGATCGGTGATCGAATAACCCTTCGCCTCGATAAAAAGCTGGAGCATCTTTACCAACTCGTCTAAATCTGTTTTTTTGATATACTGAGCGTTTAGCCAATCTAATTTTCCGGGATTGATCGCCGCCGCAGATTTCCCAATGGCCTCCAAGCTGAATTTTTCAATCAACTCCTCCCGGGTGAATTCCTCCTGGTCGCCATAAGACCATCCCAGGCGGACCAGATAATTGACGACCGCCTGAGGAAGGTAACCCATCCTGTTATATTCCATGACGGACTGCGCCCCATGCCGCTTAGAAAGTTTTTTCTTGTCCGGGCCCAAAATCATCGAGACGTGACCAAACGCAGGTAAAGGGTACCCCAGGGCTTGATAAATCTGGATCTGACGGGGGGTGTTGTTCAGATGATCATTTCCCCGGATGACATGGGTAATCTCCATGGTGGCATCATCCACGACAACCGAGAAGTTATAGGTGGGAAGCCCATCACTTCTCAAAATGACCAAATCATCCAACTCCGCATTATCAAATTCCACCCGACCTTGAATGAGATCATCCACCCCTGTCTTTCCTTCATCCGGAGAGAGAAAGCGAATCGCAAAGGGAGCTTCTGGAGGAGGCGACTTTCTGTGAAGGCACGTTCGATCGTATTTAGGTTTTCGTCCTGCCTTGAGCGCCGCTTCTCGTTTTGCGTCCAGCTCCCCGGGCGTACAATAGCAGCGATAAGCCCTCCCCTGCCTCAAGAGTGTCTCCGCCGCCTCTCGATAGAGATGGATTCGTTGGGTCTGGTAAAAGGGCCCCTCATCCCAATCCATCCCAAGCCAGGTCATGGCATCCAAGATTACCTGGATCGATTCTTGAGTCGAGCGAGCGACATCCGTGTCCTCAATGCGAAGGACAAAGACCCCTTTCTCGTGCCGGGCTAAAAGCCAATTAAAAAGAGCGGTTCGCGCCCCTCCAATATGGAGGTCACCTGTGGGACTGGGAGCGAATCGGGTTCTCACTTTTCTCATCGTGATTTCAATCCTCAGTCGTAGAACGAATAATAAAAAATCCCCCGCGCCCCCCTTCCTGCCGCGGCAGGTTCCAAAGGGAGGTGGGGGGATTTTCTTTCCAAAATAAAAACCTAAATGAGATCGTCAATGGCCTTGAGTGCCTCGTCCAGTTTCTCAAGGTCCGCTCCCCCGGCTTGGGCAAAATCGGGACGTCCTCCTCCTTTTCCTCCAATGTGAAGGGCAATCTTCTTGATCAAATCGTT
>CAYMTD010000477.1:0-2377 GCA_964393245.1 uncultured Syntrophaceae bacterium | reverse complement strand
GATATCTCTATGGGGGTCGACGACCTGGTCGATCTTTTGACGATGGGTGGACTGGAGGTGGAACAGGTCACTACCGTTGGTCAAGGGTTTGAGAATGTGGTCGTGGCGGAGCTTCAGAGTATCCGGAAACATCCCAATGCGGATAAGCTTTCTTTGGTCCAGGCCAAAACAGACCAGGGGAAATTTTCCATCGTCTGCGGCGCAAAGAATATCAGAGAGGGGCAAAAGGTTCCCCTGGCCCTTGTGGGGGCCAGGCTTCCGAATGGCGTGGAAATTAAGAAATCGAAGATCCGAGGGGAGCTTTCTGAGGGAATGCTTTGCTCGGAAATAGAACTTGGCTTGGGTCCCGATGCCACTGGGATTATGATTCTCTCTTCTGATCTTCCCCTGGGAGCCAACCTTGGTGAAGCACTGGGCTTGAAGGACACCGTTCTCGATATAAGCATTACCCCCAATCGGCCCGACTGTCTCTGCGCCATCGGAGTAGCCCGGGAGATAGCCGCTTTGACAAACCAGAAACTGAGGTATCCTCGCCTGACCCTTTCGGAGGCAGGGGATGAGATCCATTCAAAGACCTCCGTGACCGTCAAGGATCCAGATTTGTGCCCGCGTTATGTTGCGAGAGTAATCGAAGGGGTCCAGATCGGCCCCTCTCCTTTCTGGATGAGCAACCGGCTGGAGAAAGTGGGCGTTCGTTCCATTAACAATGTGGTGGATGTGACAAACTATGTCATGATGGAGTGTGGCCAGCCCCTTCATGCTTTTGATTTTGATCTGCTCGAGGAAGGAAGGATTGTGGTCCGCAGGGCTGTTCGGGGAGAACAGTTCGTCACGTTGGATGGGGTGAAAAGAACCCTTGACGAAGAGATGCTGATGATCTGTGATGGCGTAAGGCCCGTGGCCATTGCAGGGGTTATGGGGGGTCTTAATTCGGAGATCAAAGAAGACACGAAGGTCGTCCTCTTGGAGAGCGCCTATTTTCAACCGGCAGGCAACCGCAGAACGGCTAAACAATTAGGTCTTGAGACGGAGGCAGCGTATCGATTTGGAAGAGGGATCGATTATGGCGGTTGCGTCTCTGCAGCCAACCGGGCGGCTCAGTTGATCCACCAACTGGCAGGAGGAAAGGTGCTGGGAGGAGTAATCGATGTCTACCCAGCACCTATTCAACCGAAACCGATCCGATTGAGCGTTCAAAAAGTCCGCCATGTTTTGGGAACAGAGGTTCAAGCACCCCAAGTGATCGGCTACTTGAAAGGTTTGGAACTGCATGTAGAGGAAGAAGAGAAAGATGTCCTCCGGGTGACCCCTCCTTCCTTTCGAGGGGACTTGGAGCGGGAGATCGATCTGATAGAGGAAGTGGCGAGGCTGGATGGCTACGAAAAGATACCCATGACCCTCCCGAAAGGACCCCCGTCCTCGGAAGTGAGAAACAGAAGCTTGCTTCTTGAAGAAAAGACAACCGATGTACTGATCCATCATGGTTACCATGAAGTGATTACCTACAGTTTCACCTCCCCATCCTCATGGGATTTCCTCGGTCTTCCACCAGGGGATCCGAGAAGAACACATCTTCGAATTCTGAACCCTTTGACCGAAGAGTTCTCGGTGCTTAGAACCTCGCTGATTCCGGGATTGCTGGAGGTGGCCCGCTATAATCTGTCCCGCAAGAGTTTGAATCTCAAGCTCTTTGAACTTAAAAAGGTTTTCTTTCCCCAGGAAGGGGAGAAGCTTCCAACGGAAGTGAAATACCTGGCCGGCTTGGCGTTCGGGTTGGATCGTGAGCTTCATTGGACGTCTGTTTCGAGGTCTGTCGATTTTTATGATGTGAAAGGTTGCATCGAAGATCTTCTGGAAGCCCTTCACATCAAAGGAGTGACATTTGTAAGGAGCGAAGATATCCCCTATCTCCATCCTGGAAAATCCTCAAAGATTCTCCTGGGGACAGAGACACTGGGGGTGATCGGAGAGATCCATCCTCAGGTATCGGTTCACTATGATCTTCCCGGAAGGGCTTACCTGTTTGAGATCAATTTTGAGGAACTGGTGAAAGGAGCCGAGGAGGAGAAACGGTTTCGTCCACTACCCAAGTTCCCAGCGGTTTATCGGGACCTGTCCATGGTGGTCGATGAAGCTCTGGAGGTGGGAAGGGTGACGGAGTCGATCTGGAAGTTCGAGCAACCCTTCATCGATGAAGTGAGCGTCTTCGATGTCTATCAAGGGCCTCCGATCCCCAAAGGGAAGAAGGGCATTTCTTACCGCATCCGGTTCCAGGCAGTCGATCGGACCTTGACAGATGAAGAAGTGAATCGCTATCATGAAAAAATTATCTTCCAATTGATGGAAATCTTTAAGGCAGAATTGAGGCAATAGGGAT
>CAYMTD010000476.1:0-2387 GCA_964393245.1 uncultured Syntrophaceae bacterium | reverse complement strand
ATACGAGTCGAGCAACTCTTGCGTGGATCATCGCAGAAAGACACATCGGACAGGGTTCGACCGTCACATACATGACGGTATCCTTTAAACGATAATTCCCAAGCGCTTTGCCTGCTTTTCGAAGGACGAGTATCTCCGCATGGGCAGTGGGATCGCATCGTCCAATGCACCGGTTGTGATCTTCTGCAATCACCCGGTTCCCTTTCACCAAAACGGCTCCCACGGGAACCTCTCCACCCCGTGCAGCCTGTTGCGCCTCGTTAATGGCTAGCTTCATATAAGTTTCATCCATGACCGTGTGACTCATTCTAAATTGTTCGTCCCAATAATTTAAAAGGCATTTTAACAAGAAAGGCCAGACGACGCAAGGGAAAACAACCCAGGTTTCAATGGAATCTTGAATTCACCACCCGGATTGCCTCTTTTCTCATTTTAAGCCATAATTAATTTTAAGGAGTAACCAATGAAAAAAGCTTTATCTGTGATTTTTGTCTACGCGTTACTTATATTCAGTCTTCCTGCCTATGCAGCCCAGACGGCGGAAGAGATCCTCAAAGCCGTTGTTCGGGTCAAGGCGGCCATTCCAAAGGATGCCTATACCGCACCAACCCTGGGGGTAGAGAGGGAAGGAAGCGGGGTTATCATTGATTCAAAGGGCTATATCCTGACGATTGGCTACCTTATTGTAGAAGCCGAGAGTATCGAGGTGATTGGAATAGAAGAAAAACCTGTCTCAGCAACTTTTGTTGGTTACGACCATACCACTGGCTTTGGCCTCATCAAGACAGAAAAACCCCTCAACGTGCCGCCCATGAAAATAGGCAAATCGTCAGAGCTAAAAGAGGGTGATCCCGTCCTGGTTGCTGGACATGGGGGAGCAGATGCGGTTCAAGTGGCCCGGGTGATCAGCCGCAAAGAATTTACGGGATACTGGGAATATCTTCTCGAAGACGCCATTTTTACCGCCCCTGTTTATACCAATTTTGGAGGCGCGGCCCTGATCGGTCAGGATGGTCAACTTCTTGGGATTGGATCCCTTTTTACTCAAATGATGATTCCTGGATTGGCCTCCATCCCTTCCAATGTGTTCGTCCCAATCGATCTTCTCGGTCCAATTCTGTCTGATCTAAGAACCTTTGGCCGATCAACCAAAACGGCCAGACCTTGGCTGGGGATTAACGCTGAAGAGGCTCACGAACGCGTTTTTATTACCCGAGTGACCCCTGGAAGCCCTGCTGAAAAAGCAGGCATCAAACCCGGGGACATCATCCTTACCGTAAATAAGAGGCCGGTCAGTGGACTTGCCGATTTTTACCGCAAGGTTTGGGCCCTTGGTAAAGCCGGAGTTGAGGTTCCTCTGGGCATCTTGCAAGGGATTGAGATTCGCAGCATTACGGTCCGCTCTGGGGATCGGTACCAATTCTTAAAACTCAAACCAGAAAAAAGAACATAGGAGCATGGGTGGTGGGCCTTTTTTGATTAGAGGTAGCTGCGACTTTTCGTCTCAATCTATTTGAATCTGCGTGAAAAAGATTTCCTTAACTGTGGAGCTATCGGTCACAATTCTCCTTCCCCAATTGATAATGGATTCCTCTGTGATCCTTTCTTGTTTTTTCCTTCTCTCTGGTAACACCCCCAACAAATGCTCATTACCCGCCCTATCGCGCCAGTAAAATTCGTAAGCCACCATATATCAATCCCCCATCTGCTAATGCACGGCTCTAATCATGGAAGGTTAAAAATTTGTGAACCAGAATTTCTGCATTTTTAATACCAAGTTCTCGGTTTTTTGTAGTTCCTCGAACATACTAACAATTTTCGAATCAGCGATGTTTTGACTTTGAAAAAAGTGGAATCATTTTTCACAAAAATCCCAAACTCTTTCCCAAAGAGAGGAAATTGCTCTTACCCCTTTTTGAAGAAGACGGTGAATACCCCTGAGATGAAATGCTCGATGTGCAACGTTTCTTATGGGTGGGGAAAATTAATCGGCAATATGAATGAACCAACCGGGTAGGGTTGCGACTGCACGCAAATTGTTCAAGAATGTCGGTTTACAAGAATTACAAAATTGCACTTTCCTATGTATCGGACTGAACTTTGTTCCCAAATCTTCACAATCTCGAATGGTACGTCCATGCCGAGCCTGCTTAGAACCAATTCATATTGCGGGACAAAATTTGTCAGATGAATTAGATGTTATGGGGAGAAAGGAAATATTCGTAGATCAGGATGCGATGATCATTCCTTCTTTTTCGGCTGATTGATTCAGTCTTGTGTCATAGCTTGAAAAAAATATCTCTGTGTGTATGATTGGAGTCATGTGTATGATTGGGGTCACCCATTAAAAGGCACCTGTCAAGAGAAAAAACTATTCTGTAAGCAAG
>CAYMTD010000475.1:0-2399 GCA_964393245.1 uncultured Syntrophaceae bacterium | reverse complement strand
TCTGGATTCCGGGTCGCGTTTCACTTGCCCGGAATGACGATTCTACATTCCCGGAACTGTCAAACTCTGGGAGTCCCCCGGCAGAGCCGGGGGTTTACCTAAATGCTAATTACAACATGTTTTCAGCATCTGTCATATTGTTCCTTAAATGCTGCGTTAATACTTTCAACTTCTTATCATAAGAAAGCATTTGTTCTTAAACCTCTGTCCCCCTTTGCCTGCCTCTGGGAGAAAAAGACGCCAAAGGGGGATAATTTGGATCATAGCTATATCTTCATGAGGTTATTACATACTAACTTCCATGATGAACCAATTAATTTATATATCAATCGGAGATCGCATATCGCTTTAAGAAAGTAACGAATGCCTGTAATTCCAACTGTACCTGAGCAAACACCTTCGGTACTTTCTCTATCAGCCCTTGTAGCTTCGATACATCGAATCGGAATGTATATACATGGCGCACCATATGCCGAAAACCCCTATATTCATCCAATGCCTCACGACTACTCTCCGAAAGCACAGCGGGTCGTATGCCCGGGAATTCCTTAGCCATTTTCTCCAACAGGACTTGGTGCCAGTTTGCTCCTTGAGGCAAAGACCCATCAACGGCGGTTGCTATGAGCTCAAAAAGCCGTTCCAAACCTCCATAGAAGCTGTGCAAATTTGGCGCCACGCCATCCAAATAAAGCTCGTCAGATGATTGCTTAAATCGATACCAACCTTCCTGTGCTCTTCGGGCTGCATGTTCTAACTCCCTCAATTCATCAGAGATGCGATCCGATAGTTGGAGAAGCCTTTCATTCACAAATCAATCCCTTCCCGCTCAATTGCCTTGCGGACTAACGGGCCACAATCATCAGGATCGGCCAAGTTTACCTCAAAATCCGGACTGATACCCGTGACGGCTGCTACAGCGCGAAAGAATTGCTCTGCTGGAATTCCCCAAGCAACCAGATCTATATCTGACCTCGGATTAAACCAATCACGGTGGACGAGGGAGCCAAAGACGACTATCCGGTTAGCTCTAAACCTTTCGCGCAATAGATGAGCGGCCTTGCGAGCGACATCCCATCCTTGGTCCCAACGCTTACCTATCTCCATGACATCAGACTCTCTACTTATCCGACCAGGTCGATAGGAAGATAGTTCTTCAGAAGTTAAATCTAAAGCAGTCTTTGCCATTCTCCCAACCCCATATTAGATTGACGTTTCCCCTGAGAAAAACCCACATAGTTTTTGCAATTACCATTTGACAAAAGCTGTTGAATTTATATTTTTATTATACCATACAAAATGGAAGTTAGAAGTCTTATTTGCTAATCTTGCCCACACCAGCTGCCGGGAGTATACCGGTTTCGATCAAACATGCGGTTTTATGCTTCTTCTTAGATGATACCGGCGAAGGTTTTTTTTCGGTTTTGCGGAAGTATCGAATTCCGGTAACGAGAAGTATGGCAACAAGTGACAATGAAACAAAGAACCCCGGCCATTAGATCGAGGTCTCTCTAGTACTGCGCTTCGGTACGGCCAGCCTCAATAATCAGCTCCTCGCCCTGATTCATCTGCTTCCTATGTTTTTGGTCTTCTCAAATAGTAAAATTGGAGGCGAGAACTATTGACGATGTTCGGCTAAAAGGTAGCTGATTCC
This sequence comes from uncultured Syntrophaceae bacterium, assembly GCA_964393245.1. Lineage (GTDB taxonomy): Bacteria > Desulfobacterota > BSN033 > BSN033 > UBA1163 > CAYMJV01. The sequence goes on along the minus strand of CAYMTD010000475.1, from coordinate 748 downwards.
AGACGGACATCCTGAAGTCGTGAACGTGGCGGAGATCTTCTTTTCTCATTCTCTTATAGTGTAGAAAACTCTGATTACCGGTTTGCCAAACATAATTTCGGGATTTCTCTCAATTCTATTAATAAGTTTTCCTTCCTCCATTTCTATTTTACCTCCAACGGAATAAATCTAAATTTGTCTCTTGTAACAATCACAAAATGTTTCTCGATTTTTTCAGAATGTCTCCCCAATAAATTATCCATTGCAGCTATTTTATGTGAAACATTTTGGCCTTTAATCCGCAGCAATATTATACCATGAAATACCTTCTTTTGGAAAAACACGATTTCGCCAAAATCCTTATCATTGGTAACAATGATTCTTTGCTGGCTATTAGCTATTCTACATCACTCTTGTCCAAATTAGGAGTTTGCCCGATGGTTGAGCCCAAGCCCCTGGGGTGTCATTCCCGTGAAAACGGGAATCCAGAGCCTAAATATCCATACTCCTGGATTCCTGCTTCCGCAGGAATGACAAACTTGAAGGGCACCAACCTGATTTTCAGAAATTTGAAAAATTCAGGAAAATGCCAAGAAAATGACTCTTCTTCTCCCCAAATGGGTTTAATTTGGACAGCAATGATTCTACATACAGTACTATCAGACATTTGCTTATCTGCTTCCCCCACCCATCTCACATCGAGCCCTTACCCTCTCAAAAAATCTACCAATAGCCTCTCTACATTTACATCGGCGATGAATTTGATTCT
>CAYMTD010000474.1:0-2408 GCA_964393245.1 uncultured Syntrophaceae bacterium | reverse complement strand
AAGTGGCTCATATTCGGAAAACCCAATTGTTTTTTTCAGGCCCATTTTCTCCTTTGTCTAAGATGGTTCTAATTTTCAGACGGAGGGGTCACCCATTATATCTTGACATCCCTCTAACCCTATCGCCTGCCAAACTTCCCAGGGTAGCAGCGTGTAGGTTACTCCGCTGTCCACAAGAAAGCGCACTGTGTCCCGCTTGCCGTTTGAGCCAGTCACCTCCCCTTCAATGTAGGTTATTCCCATCGCTTTCGGGCTCCTCTCCAACATGGATTCGGGCTCGTTTCAAACAGGCACCTACCGTGGCATCTCCTCCCTTTCCGATCCTTTTTCCGCCAAGATCTTGATGATCCTCTCTGCGGTCTTTCCGTCCCAGTATTCCGGGATCTTTGCCTTTTTGCCCTTGCCGTCTAATATCTTAAATCCCTCTTCTACTATCTTCCGCGTGTCATTCCAAACCAGAGTATTGGTGCCTTCCTTAATGGTTATCGGCCTTTCTGTCGTATCCCGAAGAGTGAGACAGGGGATACCTAAGACGGTCGTCTCTTCCTGGATGCCTCCTGAGTCTGTGAGGACAAGTTTTGCACGTGTCATCAAACTTAAGAAATCCAAATACCCCAAGGGATCGAGACCATGAATGCCAGGAGAGGACAGATCAATTCTTTCTTGGATATTATGGAAATGAATTTTTTCCTCCAGGCAGAGGACCATAAGTTGTTTCTTTGTCCGAGGATGAACAGGGAAAATAATGGGTATCCTTTCCCCAATGAGCTCGAGAGCCGCAACAATCTTTTGAAACGATTCTTCTTCATCTACATTACTGGGTCGATGAAGCGTGAGGAGGGCATATGGCACAACTGAATCAAAATTGGGTCCTTGTCCCCTTACTAAACCTAATCTCCTTAGAATATCAGACCTTTTGGCCTCTTCAAGGTGAAACAGGAGGCTATCTACCATGATGTCCCCCACCCGATAGATCTTATCCGGAGGAATTCCTTCTCTTAGCAGATTTTCGTCACCATCGGGTGAAGGCGTGAAGAGATAAGTGGAAAGGGCATCTGTTACCAGGCGATTGATCTCTTCCGGCATCCTCCGATCAAAGGAACGTAATCCCGATTCCACATGAGCCACAGGAATATTCAATTTCACTGCCGCCAGGGTGGCAGCCAGCGTGGAGTTCACATCTCCCACGACCACAACCATGTCAGGGCTTTCTCTCACGAGAACTTTCTCAAATTCTATCATCACCTTGCCGGTTTGCTCAGCATGAGTGCCTGAGCCCACTCCCAGGTGGATATGGGGCTGAGGCAATTTGAGGTCATTAAAGAAGGAATCGGACATATTGTAGTCGTAGTGCTGTCCAGTATGGACTAACAAATATTCGATAGATGCCGTGGGAGAAGCAGCGAGCGAGTTGTGCCTCTCGATGGCCCTCACCAGAGGTGCAATTTTCATGAAATTCGGACGGGCCCCTGCCACCAATACCATCTTCATGGTCATCCTCAGATCGTGAACACTTTGACAGAATTCAACCCTGTTTGCTTCGCAAGGTTCTTGACAACGAGCGGTTGCTCCTTCAGAGAGGTGATCAAAATTGCATCTACTGCGAGATTCCTCGCCTCATTCAACCCTATAACCTTGTGGCCAAAAAGCGTTCTTCCGTTCCCCGTTTCATTGTCATCTATGATTCCAACCAGCTTGATCTCGGATCCCTGGAGGGTAATATAGGCAATTTCCATCTCGTCACTCACCCCATAAAACGCAATTCGCCTGATTCCCTCCTCTTCCATCTCAACGAGCCTTCTCGAAATCACCTTTTTCATTTCGGCATAGTGCTGAATATTATAAGAGAAAAAATGTAACATCAGCTTCGATTTCTCTGCAAAGCCTTTTGGAGTCAAATAGTAAGCGATCCTCCGCGGTGGGAATCCTTTTAACCTGATCCATCCCCTTCGGGCCATCCTCTTGATGCAGGCATTAGTTACCCCCAGGGCAATCCCGAATTTATTAGAGAGCTCCCTCTGAGATACCTTGGGGTTCTGTTCGATCTCCTCCAAGACCCGGAGATCAAGCATGCGCTCCGAGGGCTTAAATAGGTAATTTTGTGCGTTATTGTTCATTTATTGAACAATAATAGCCCAAAAAAAAGGTTTGTCAAGAAAAAAATTGCCCCGTCTGGGATGGAGAATAGAAAGCAGGAAACCTGGAAGAATGGAAAGCTTCTAAGAGATCGATCTCCGTTCTATCTGGTCGATACGGCGCTTTAATTCCTGGACTTCCATCTCAAGCGTGGAAATCCTTCTGTCCAACTCGGCATAAGAAAATTTAATCATCGCCTTTATCTCTTCATGAGCCTGTTCATTCTCTTTCCGAAAAATAGCAATCTCTCGAGTGAATTTTTGGTCAAGATT
>CAYMTD010000473.1:0-2419 GCA_964393245.1 uncultured Syntrophaceae bacterium | reverse complement strand
TCGAGAACGAGAGTTAGGGTATGCCTAAGTATATCTCCTTTGACATGGATGGAACCCTGATCGACCCGGAATTCACTGATTGGGTGTGGGGACAGGGGATCCCTTCTCTCTACAGTAAAAAAAATGGCCTTCCCTTCGAGAGAGCCAAGGCAATGGTGGTCAACGAGTATGAAAAAGTAGGAGAGGGGGCGATCGAGTGGTACGACATCAAGTACTGGTTTCGTTTCTTCCAGCTGGAGCAAAACTGGAAGGATTTGATGGAGCAATTTGTAGATAAGATCAGAGTCTATCCGGACGTCAACCATAATCTGGACCGGTTAAAGGAGAGGTTCCCATTGATTTTGACCTCTAATGCCGGAAGGGAGTTTATTGAGATTGAAATGGAGGCCACTGGCCTCGACCGATATTTCGATCGAATCTTTTCAGCCACCTCTGACTTTCGCGTCGTGAAGAAGACGACCGAGTTCTATCAACAGGTCTGTCATCTCCTCCATGTGGATCCTCAGGAGATTGTTCACGTGGGTGATCATTATGAGTTTGATTATCTCGTCCCCAGAAGATTGGGAATCCATGCGTTTTACCTGGATCGATCGGGCCAGCGGGGCGGAGAGTTCATCCTACAAGATCTGGGGGAACTGGAGAAGAGGCTTCCGGACGGTTAACACCGGACAAGATTTGGATTTCAAACCGCAAATTGCAGATTGAAAAATCTGATATCTAACATCTGATGGTCTCGCAAAAAGCCCCGCTTTGTCACCTTGAATCAGGTCCTGAACTTGATTCAGGATCTATCGATTTCAGGGTCTCGTAAGTCCTCGATTTTGTGAGATGCTGAATCAAGTTCAGCATGACATTTTTCCTGGGTTTTAACTTTTTACGAGTTCATCACATCTGAAATTTGAAATGATAAGCCAAGTTAGGGAGAGAGGCCGTGGAATGAAGATCCATTGGGCATGGGTGGTCTTGGGATCGAGCTTTGTCACCCTCTTTATCACTTATTGCATTCGAATCGGAGCTTATTCTGTTCTCTTACCGGAGATGATCAAAGACTTTCAAGTGACGAAGGCCCAGGCCGGAATGATTAAAGGCGCCTTTTCGATGACCTATCTCATTTTGGCGCCACTGATGGGATGGCTGACTGACCGGATTGGAGGAAGAAAGGTGATCAGTTTGTTCTGCCTCTTCTTGGGAGGTGGGACTTTTCTCATGGGTAAAGCCGACGGCCTCACCCTTTCCGTCATTTTTTATGGCATTGTGGGTGTCGGGGCCGCTGCAACTTGGGTTCCCATCGTTGCTCTGATTCAGGACTGGTTTGGAGAAAAGAAGAGGGGATTGGCACTGGGTATTCTCTCTCCGAGTTATGGAATTGGCTTTGGTTTAATGGGTTTGATCTTGCCTTTGATCGTCCTGAAATATCATTGGAGGCTCGGCTGGTCTGTCCTTGGCATTGCAGGATTACTGCTCCTTTTCTTAAATGGAATGTTGCTGAGAGATCGACCAGAACAGATGGGCCTTTTCCCTTGGGGCGAGCCAGCGAAAGGGGAGAGGGAAGTCATCCCTCCTCCTCGACAAAGGATGAGTTATCTTGAGATCCTGAAAGAGGGCCGGTTCTGGATGATTGGCCTCTCCTATTTTTTCATCTCTTATGGAACCTATACGATGGTAGATTTTATGGTCACCTATGGTGCGATGGAGTTAAGAATTCCTTATCAGATTGCCTCTCTCTTCATCACGGTGATCGCCTTTAGCGGTGTCATAGGGGGGATCTTCTTGATGGCCCTTTCTGACTACATTGGCAGGAAGAAGTCATTGGTGATCATTCAGTCGTTGGTCGCAATGGGCACCCTGTTTATCATCGCTGTGGGAAATCATGTCTCTTTTCTAATGGTGGGGTTGGGATGTTTTGGTTTCCTCTATGGAGCCATCTGGCCAATGTACGGAGCCTGCGCAAGGGACTATTTTCCGAAGGAGATTACTGGAGCGGTCTTTGGGCTGATGACCATTTTCTATGGTGTCGGTGCAATGATCAGCCCGGTACTGACCGGCCATCTGGCAGATGTCACCGGTACCTTTCGATGGTCTTTTGGACTGGGGGCTTTCTCCTCCTCCATGGCTGCCCTACTGATTGGATTTTTAAGGAAGCCAAAAGGATTCTGAAAGGAATGGGATTGGAAGGATTCTTTTTTTATGATAGTATTCTAATTGGAGATTTCATATTTCAGATTGAAAAAATATGAAATCTAAAATCTGGAATTTGAAATTGGGACTTGTCTAGGGAGGTATCAGAGGTGCCCAATCCAAGGATTCTGGTCGTCGATGACGAGATGATCGTCTGTGAAAGCTGTCAAAGGATCCTCGAAGAGGAGGGATACGAAGTGGAAGTGGCCCTGAGTGGAAAAGAGGCTTTCGAGAAGATGAA
>CAYMTD010000472.1:0-2420 GCA_964393245.1 uncultured Syntrophaceae bacterium | reverse complement strand
ACCTGCTTAACAGGCGAATCTCTGACGAATATGTTCACAGTTTTCCCTCTCCCTTCGGTTTGAGAGGGATAGTTCATCCCACCCTTTGGAAAAGGGAGGCTGGGACGGATTTTAAGATATGTCTTGTAACAACCACTCCCCTCTCACCTTTCAGGAGAGAAGGATAGGGTGAGGGGGAGCCTCCCCGGAAAAGGTTCTGAGATGAACACTTTATCGGTTGGCTCCATTGTTCGTTGTCGTAACCGGGAATGGGTCATCCTCCCCTCTCCAGATGAAAATGTGATCTTACTCCGCCCCCTGACAGGAAGTGACAAAGAAGTCTGCGGAATTTACAGGCCATTGGCAAGTCTGGGCTTTGATCGCGTAGAGGCAGCAACCTTTCCGCTCCCAACTCCCAAGATTGAAAAGAAAGCACACCAGAAATGGAAAGTTGAGGGTAGATGACATTTCTGAAACGCAAAATAAAGGCAAGAACTCAACCCGGCCGGACTTAAGTTGTTTCAGAACCAACGTCCCCTTCATGTTCAGAAATTTGTAAAAAACAAATAAATAAAGAGATCAGAACAGGTGGAGGTGTCCCAAAATTAGCTTTACATAGAATAGAAAGATTGAAAATAATAAAGCCCTCGGTTGAGGAACAAAATAAAATTGTTCATGCCGTTGATAATTATAATGCGTCTATTAAAGCAGAGGAGAATTATCTCTCCAAACTCAAATTCATCAAAAAAGGTCTCATGCATGATCTGCTGACTGGGAAAGTGAGGGTGAACATAAAAGCAGAGGGACCGTGACCAAGTGAAAGGGGACAACCCTTTATGACCAAAATAAGACCGAGCGGCGGCTACCGAGGCAGCGCAAGTTTCCAGACTGCCACATTGATCTACGATGCCACCTACTGGTTCTGTGAGAAATTTCTTGATCCCCATTCCCGCACAGTGGATCAGATGATACAGGCTGCGCGTTCGGGCCGCCAGAATATCGCAGAGGCCAGCCGCGCAGCAGCAACGTCTTCTCAAACCGAGTTGCGTCTGCTCAATGTGGCACGGGCAAGCCTTGAAGAGCTCCTCCTTGACTTTGAGGATTTTTTGCGGCACCGCCATCTGCCGCAATGGGCACAAGATTCACGGGAAGCACGGGCTGTGAGGGAAGTCCCAAGGAAGTTCAAAAGCGATCGGTCAGATCAGTCGGATCAGACTGATTTGACCGATTTGACGGATCGCGAGCGCTGGGCGCTTTATGCCCCTTGGCTTGAGCATGATGACCCAGCGATTCGTGCCAACGCCATTATTTGCCTGATCCATCAGGCGAATTTTCTGCTCGACAAGCAGATTGAGGCCCTTGAAAAAAGCTTTGTGGAAGGAGGCGGCTACAGCGAGCAGCTTGCAGCAGCAAGGCTTGCCTACAGGGCAAGAAAGCAAAAGCCTGATCAGTCGGGTCGGACGGATCTTTCTGATCCGACGGATCAGATTCCCCCTTGCCCGCTATGCGGCAAGCCGACGGTCCTGCGGACCGCCAAAATCGGAAAAAGCGCCGGCAGCCAGTTCTGGGGCTGCTCGGATTACCCAAAGTGTAAAGGGATTGTGAAGTTATGACGCTTCCAGATGAAAAAACCTATGTAGAAATCCCCTTTATTGAGCAATTGAAGGGCCTGGGATGGCAGCACCTCGAAGGGGATATTGATGTGCCCTACCTAACTGAGCGGGAGAGTTTCCGGGATGTTCTGCTGATTGATAGACTCAGGCAACAAGCAAAAGAGATAAACCTTACAGAAGATGGCACTCCCTGGCTTGATGACCATCGGATCAATCAGATTATCAGCAAACTTGAAAGGATCACCTCTCCAAAGCTCATGGAGGCAAATAGAGAGGCATTTGAATATATCGTTCGTGGTGTTGATGTAGAGGGAGATCCTGTTTTGCATGGCGGTAAGGAAAAAACAGTCAAACCGATTGATTTTGAAAATCCTGAGAAAAACGATTTCCTTGTTATTAACCAATTTCGGGTTGATGTGCCTGGTGGGAGGACCTTCATTACCCCTGACATCGTCCTCTTCGTCAATGGGATGCCCCTTGTTGTGGTGGAATGTAAAAGCCCGAAACTCTCCAATCCGATGGAAGAAGGAATTACGCAGCTTCTCAGGTATTCCAACCAGAGGCAAGAGGTAGATGAAGAGGAAGGGTGTGAAAGGCTTTTCTACTTCAATCAATTTCTCGTAAGCACTTATCGTCACGAGGCTCGCTTCGCAACGGTAGGGGCCGGATATGAACATTACATGGAGCGGAAAGATACAAGCCCAATTCCCATGAGTGTCGTAGCTGAAGCATTGGGTAAGAAGGATCTTAACAGTCAGGAGATATTGATCGCCGGGATGCTTCGAAAAGAACATCTCCTCGATATAATTAGGAACTTCATTCTTTTCG
>CAYMTD010000471.1:0-2423 GCA_964393245.1 uncultured Syntrophaceae bacterium | reverse complement strand
TGTTCTTTAATCCATCGGATCGATTCATCAAAGGGGGTCCCTCCAGGAAAGATGCCCTGAATCCCGATCTTCTGAAGAGACGGGATATCCCTCTTGGGGATGACGCCCCCCACCACCACGAGGATGTCATCGAGTTTCTTCTCCTTCATCTTCTTGACCAGTTTTTCACAGATTGGGAGATGGGCTCCGGACATGATGGAGAGGCCAATGACGTCCACGTCCTCCTGAAGAGCCGAATTGATGATCTGGTCGAGGCTCTGATGGAGACCGGTATAGATAACTTCCATGCCCGCGTCCCGTAAGGCTTGGGCAACCACCTTTGCCCCGCGATCATGGCCGTCGAGGCCAGGCTTCGCAACCAGTATACGGATCTTCTTCTCCACCGTTGACCCCCTTCGAGCTTCGAAATTTAATAGGACCATCCTTAAGGTGCTATTCTCTTTTCGCTAATCTCCCTTAGGATGATATCTTTTCCTCTTGCCAGATGAGTTCTGACAAGCCTTTCCACCAACCTTGGATTCTTCTTCTTCATGGCTTCGAGCATGCGCCGATGATCGTTAATTGAATAGTCCTTGCCCCTTTCGGTATGAAGCAGAAGCGACCGATAACGGTAAAAATAGTCCCGGAAGTTATTAATCATCTCGAAAAGTTTCTTGCTCTTACAAGATTTGTAAATAAGATCATGAAATTCGGTGTTGAGCTGGACGACCTTTTCCTCGTCCCCTTTCTCCAGAGCCTCTTCCGACTCTTTCACCTTTTTCTCAAGCTGGGAGAGCTTCTCCGGTGAGATGTGAAGGGTTGCAAGATAGGCGGCATAACTTTCAAGGGCACTTCGGATGCCGAAGATTTCGTCCACATCCTCTTTGGTGAATTCTCTGACAGCAAAACCTCCTTTGGGGAGCTTGGTGACAAGGTCATCGCGTTCCAGTTTGTGGAATGCCTCTCGCACCGGGGTTCGACTGATCCCGATCTCATCGGCCAAGGTCTCCTCAATCAGACGTTGTCCCCCCTTCAGTTTTCCGTGGAGGATGGACTTTTTTAAGGATTCATAGACCTCTTCGCGAAGCGACTTCCTTTTGCTCACTTTGATCCCGCCCGAAATGGTTTCCACGGCGCCCTCCTTGGATAAGAAATTTTGTATACTGTATCCAAATCTATACGCCAAGGCGCCAAGCTTGTCAAGGCCTTTTTTGGGGGAACGGTTTCAAACCGTTCCCTACCGAACTCCGAACTGTCTGGTGCGGCCATGGTCGAAAAAAATGGAAATCACCGTGAGCTGAAAAAAACAGGAAACGAAGAAGCCGGGGGGGCAAAGAGGCCCATCAGGAGACCGGCTTGAGCATAGGTGAGTTGGAGTTCGAAGATGATCAAAGGGAGCACAGGGGGAATGGATTGGAAGATGAAGGTAAAGGTAAGAATGGATAATAAACGATGACCAGAATAACCCAGCGATATGCTTCATTTCTTTCTAAGGATGCCTCTTTTTTTTCTCCATCGGATAATAGAATAGGTAGCCGCAGACTTTACTCTGCGACCTAATATATTCATTATAATATAACCCGCGAGATCGACCACTTGATGAGATCGATCGATGATGGCCGTATCGCTCGTACCCACTCTGCCCGGAAACCCGATGAGGATCTTCTCGGGCACCCTCACGGCCATTGCGTCCCCCGGAAGATTTTGTTTATGCATCCGATCTCGCACTTCCAGGGCCAGCTCTCCACTCCTGCTGATTGGAGAATCAAACAGGAAGAGGGTTTGCCGAGGCTTCGTCCTCCTCAGGAAATCGAGTAGGTATCCAAGGGCCTCGATGGTCCTTTTCGTCTTCTGAAAATTCCCGGAAAGGCCCGAGATGTCTCTGATAAAACCATCATCTCCCAGAACGAGGGGCCGGCCTGAGAGACCCGCTTCAATAGTGATGAGGACGTTGTAGCCATCGACGACGAGGTCGTGGCCACGGATTTGATCAGGTGAGATTTTCTTCTTTTGCCTCGAAGTTGCCTCCACATCGGAGAAGACCCCCCGGTGGAGAAGATGTCGCTGGTCAGCAGTGAGCTGGTATCGATTTCCCACGAGTTCCAGCGCTGCCTTCCTTGGATACATGTGATTGAGGAGGTAGCGAAAATCCACTGAAGCCTTCTGGAGGTCTCTTGATTTGAGAAATTTGAAAGCCGTTAAACTGTGCTTTGCTGGGTTCATTGTCAAACATTATAGCTCAAATTCGCGTAAAGAAAATGTTAAAATTATGGTATGATTTGACCGCTTGTCCCATGACTCAGTGACGCATTACGCCGCCGGCTATACTTTATTGGAAATTGAAGATTTACAAATGGTAAAATAGTTTGTTGGGATTGGCGACTGAAAAAAGGAGGGACCCCTATGGCAGCGGAAGAGATTAAGGTCTTTTCGACACCCACCTG
>CAYMTD010000470.1:0-2428 GCA_964393245.1 uncultured Syntrophaceae bacterium | reverse complement strand
CTTCAATCTTCGGGTGGCACTGGCCGCACCCTCCCCCTGCCTTTGTGTAGTAAGTGACCTGCTCCACGGTCGTGAGGTCATTTTCCCGAATCGCTCTGATGATCTCATTGTCTGTCACGCCAAAACACTTGCAGACGATCTCAAAATCCTCTTTGATCACCTTCTCCCCCCGGTAATTCGCAATCGCCGCCTCAAGGGCCTCCCTGCCCATGACCGAGCAGTGCATCTTCTCCTCCGGTAGCCCTCCCAGATAGTTGGCGATATCCCGATTGCTTACTTTCTCTGCTTCTTCCAGGGTCATTCCCTTAATGATTTCGGTCAGGGCGGAAGAAGACGCAATTGCACTGGCACAACCAAACGTCTTAAACTTCACTTCTTTGATGCGTTTCTTCTCATCCAATTTGAAAGAAAGTCGCAAGGCATCTCCGCAGGCCAACGAACCTACTTCCCCCACACCATCCGGATTTTCAATCTCACCCACATTCCTCGGGTTCAAAAAGTGGTCTTTCACCTTCTCTGTATAATCCCACATTGTGTCATCCCCCAGTGTCGACGAAATTTATGTTAAATTATAAATTCAATTCCTTCGAAGCGTCAACTTTTTTTGTTGATCCACTTTTTCACCTCCACGCGCCATGCACTCGTCACCCCCAAAATGGTTTTCTTCTCAAAGAATCTTTATGTTATACTGTGATAAATTGTCTTGAGAGATCTTAAAAATGTATTTGGGCATCGATTTCCTGATCAGTTCGGAGCTGAAGCTTTATCTCTCAGAGGTCAACGTTGGCCTCCCCGGCGGGGCTCATGAGTACCATTTAACCCATCTCGTCTACCTGGGAAAGCCCTCGGACATTTTTCGACGAATCGAATGGACTTCCCGTAAGGTGTATGGAAAAACGTTTAAAAGTTACATTCATTCCCTTCCCTTCATCAGGAGTCTGAAACCCTTCAAGTTATGGATGGATGGTATGGGTCCCTACCCAGAGACCTTTCATCCCGGCCTGAGGTTGGAAGACAAATGGAACCAGTACCAGCTCCTGAAATCCATTGCTCCCATGCCCGAAACCATGATCGTCGATCCAGAGGATCTGGTCGGGATTGACCGCTTTCTTGAAAAGAAGAAAAAAGTTGTTCTCAAACGGCGAGTAGGAAGGGGCGGAAGAGACTTTCAGGTGATCAACGAGCCATCGGAATTTTGGAAATTGAATCTCGTATCGAATTACTATCTCCTTCAAGAATACGTGGAAAGTAATCTTGAAGGACGCTCCTTTTCCATCCGCGCGGTCCCATTTGGGGGAGAATTTATGTGCATGTACGCCAATCTCTCTCCGAGAATCACCTCTAACCATGGGATCCTCATCTTCATCTCCAACGGCAATCCTTTTGGATTGAAGGACAAAGAATTCGAGACGGAATCGTTCAATCAAAGGTCCTGGGAAGCATCGATATGGTTCGATGAAAAAGAGCCGGATTACTTGAGACATAATCTCTACGAAGAAGAGGTAGCTAAAACGACCCTTCTCCTTCCCGAACCCTTCTTCAGAATGATTAGAGAATTGTCCGTAAAAATTGAAAGATTATATGAAGGATTGGATCTTCAGGGTTTGCCAAAAGCTTGCTTTGAAGGGACCTTCGGACAGCCGAAATGAATGCTTTCTTATTTGGATCGCCTGTCCGGTTTGTCCGAAGGGAGGAAGTTATGGAGAACGAAGTTTATTTCAAGCTGGCCAAGCATCTCGGGGCGTTGGGCATGGGTTATCCTGAGAAAGAAGAATTGATCGAAATCCTCCGAGAGAACTTTACTCTTCAGGAAGCCGAAGTGGCATTAGCCATTCCTACCAAGGTGATCCCTTTTGAACCCGTTCTGGTGGAAGAGATATCCCCTCGCGTAGACCTCCCCCAAAAAGAATTGGAATCCATTTTGTCAAACCTTGCTCATCGCGGGCTCCTCTTCTCTAAGAAGATGGACAATGGAGAAATGGGTTATGCCCTCCAGCAGTTTGGTTACGGGTTCCCTCAAACCTTCTTCTGGAGAGGCGTGGACACACCCAACGCGAAAAAGATGGCAGAGTTGATCGTGAAGTATTCGGGGAAAGACCAGCTGAATGAGGCCTACGGAAAAACGGACACAAAGGCCTTTCGCTATGTGCCTGCGACATTATCCTTCGATCCCGAAAGCCACGCCGTTTTCCCCTTTGAGATGATGGAAGAGCTCCTCCAGAAGGTCAGGACGATTGCCCTTGTCCATTGCCCCTGCCGCGCGACAGCTCGTCTGATCGGAAAGAAGCGGTGCGATCACCCTCTGGAAAATTGCATCAAATACGATGAACTGGCAGAGTACCTGATTGAAAAGGGAATCGGAAGAGAGATGACCAGGGCAGAGGCCCTCGAAGTGATCAAAAAATCTGAAGAGGCCGGGCTCGTCCAC
>CAYMTD010000469.1:0-2428 GCA_964393245.1 uncultured Syntrophaceae bacterium | reverse complement strand
AGTTGACGAAACTCCTCCAGCCGGTTACGATTGACCTCGTCCATAGAAACCTCCTACTTAAGAGTTTTGAGTTTGGTCGTGCTTACTCTTATCTCTTAACCTGAATCCGGCGTGACTTTGAGCATTTAACTTATAGTTTGTTTTGGATGCAAAAAGTAGTTCTCATGAACATTTTCAATGTTTCTTAAAATCTGTGTAAATGTTTTCGCATAAGGATAACTATTCGGTAGACTCAATGCCGGTTTTCCTTGAGAGCGAACCAATTGGGCCGGCACTAAGAACAGTCGATTCCGGATTGTCTGAAGATTGAGCCGTTGCCAATCGGTTGGTAAACAGAGGCGCTTGAACCAGTTGATTAAGTTGAAAGCAAAAAGGACTAAATGGAAATAGGCCTGGTTGGAAGCCCACTGCTTTGTTGGAATTTTGCCCAAGCTATAGGCTTCGAGAAGTTCTCGAATAATGAGTTCTCCTGTGGCTCTCTGGTTGTAGAAACGCCAGAGATTCAGAGGCTTCAGTGAGAGGTTTGTAACGATCACATGGTAGGTATATCCAGCCATCTTGAAGAGCGAGAGCTGCCAAGAGGGTTTCTCCGGTATGAGACGTCGCACCACGATGAAGCGTTGGCTTGTTTTCCATCGCCAGGGTTTGTATTCGAACTCCGAAACCCAGAATCCGGGAAAGATCTCCTCGTAACGAAGATTTCCAAAGTAGTGTTGGATCGGCTTGGTGATTCGGGCAATGATGGCATAGAAACCTGGGACTTCTTGGAGATACTCTGCGATAGTATGGTCGTAGAAGGCCGAGTCAGCACGCATGCGAATCTCTCGGATTCCGGAAGGCAGCTTCGAGATGCTCCTTTCCAGGATGTCTATCGTGTGGGGAGCGGGATGGATGTCGCCGGGGAGATAAATTCCCTCCCATATATCTCCTGTTTTGCCTTCGAAGCAAAGAAGCGGTTGATAGGAAGGACGTCCTCGTTTCTTGGGGTTGAAGCCAACTTTGGCTCCTTCTTGTTGACCATAGACAGTCAATACTTTGGTATCGAGATCGAAGATCACAGAAGAGAGGGGATCGGGTTTCATCAGGAAATAGTCTCGGAATCGGTCGTGAATGTTCTGAAAGGCTGTCAAGCCTCGGGAGCCGAAGCGTTCCAGAAACCGCCGTAGGGTAGTGGGATCGGGATAAGTGGGGAGGTTTGCCAGATATTGGAAGACTCCATTTTGTTGCAGCAGAATATTTGTTTCGATACGTCCCAATCCGAGGATGATGGGATATAGGATGGCAAGGATGGAATCGCTGAGGGAATAGAGATTGTTGAGTTGTCGAAACCGAATCGTTTGGGTAAGAGCAGAGCGCAGTTTGATGCTTTGGAAAAACTGTTGTAAAAGATATAATCCACCGTAGTGGGTTAGCCCGGTATTTGAAAAAAATATTGGGATATTTTTGTGAGTTTTTGGCATTACAATTTAACAGTACCACAGGTACGGTTAAAATGTAACCCTTAATTTTGGCTCTTTTGGCTATTTTGGCCACATTTTTCATGGGTTCTCGGATACTAAACCTACAGAAAGTCACGCAGGATTCAGGTTAACAGGAGGTTTCTTTTTTGGGTAGACTGGTATTATATTTATTCCATTTTACCATTGGGAGTCCACCCTTCACCTCAATGAATATATAACGTTGTTGACTAAGTTGACTTGCTCCGAGGCAGGGTCTGATCTTTTCTCGCCAATATGGGGAAGGGGGGGCAGCCTTGACATATAAGTAGAGAAGAAGTGGTGTGGCAGAATTCAAGTATACCACTCACTGTCCTACCTTAAAACTCACCAGAATTTCCACCTTCCTTTAATTCGTTCTTAAAAACCTCCCGCGCAATTAATTAAAAAGTGCTGCGGTGTTGCAGTGCCAAGTTATTTTGTTTGAAATTTTGGGATTTCGATGATAAATTAGAAACATGGCTCACCAAAGAACGTCCAAAATGTGGCTTGATCGAGTAGCCTATGATATAGACAGGGGAAGCGTGGAAATGAGGAGACAAACCAAGGGAACAGCGGATCAATACAATATTAGAATGGTTGAGGATTCATGAGGATGGATGATCCATTATAGGCATGCGGGAAAGCCAGAAGAATTTAATACAAAAAATCAAGGAACACTTAAGAGATAAGAATTACAGGCTTACGCTCCATGCAGAGGGGGAAAGGGATGCGGATCGTATAAGTATTGTTGAGATCGAAGAAGCTTTAATGCATAATGATCCTCAGATGATAGAGGATTACCCCGATGACCCAAGAGGGCATTCGTTTTTGTTACTTGGGTTTTCAGGGAGGGGAGACCAATTCATGCCTTGTGTTCAATCCATGAGGGAACACTTGTGATCATTACGATATACAGGCCGGATCCCGATTTGTGGGTCGAATGGAGGATA
>CAYMTD010000468.1:0-2430 GCA_964393245.1 uncultured Syntrophaceae bacterium | reverse complement strand
GGATAGTCGCTTGGGGCCTGTCCACAGATGCCGATCTTTTTCCCATTCTTTTTTGCCTTCTCGATCACCCATTGAACCATCCGTTTGACAGAGGCGTCTCTTTCGTCAAAAATATGAGAGACCTTTTCTGAGTCCCGGTCCAGACCCAAGACCAGTTGGGTCAAGTCGTTGGAGCCAATGGAGAAGCCATCGAAGACCTCGCTGAATTCATCGGCCAGGATCACATTACTGGGGACTTCGCACATCATATAGATTTCGAGGTCATTCTGCCCTTGCACCAGGCCATATTTCCTCATCTGGGCGACCACTAACCTCCCCTCCTCTACCGTTCGGACGAAGGGAACCATCAATTTTACGTTGGTCAGGCCCATCTCATCCCGGACCTTCTTCATGGCAAGGCATTCCAGTCCAAACCCTTCCTGGTAAGATTCATCATAATAGCGGCAGGCTCCCCGGAATCCTATCATCGGGTTATCTTCCACGGGCTCAAATTCACTTCCTCCGATGAGATTCGCATACTCATTGCTTTTGAAATCGCTCATTCGAACAATTACATCTTTAGGGTAGAAGGCGGCAGCAATCTTCGCCACCCCCTGAGCAAGTCGATCGACAAAGAAGAGCCTTTTATCTTCATAACCAGCGGTCAGCTGTTCGATCTCTTTCTTAACATGTTCATCATTCAAATCATCGAACTGGACGAGGGCCATCGGGTGGATTCGAACAGAATTATTAATAATAAACTCAAGCCTAGCCAGGCCTACCCCATCATTGGGAATGAAGGAGAGATGGAAAGCATTGTCCGGATCTCCTATATTCATCATAATCTTCGTCTGAGGCCGTTCCAGATGCTCCATGTCGAAGCGCCTCACCTCGAAGTCGAGGATCCCTTCGTAGACCAGACCGGTCTCCCCTTCCGAGCAACAGACCGTCGCACTCCGATAATCTCTTAAGATCTCACTTCCGTTCCCTGTTCCGACCACGCAGGGGATGCCCAATTCGCGGCTGATGATGGCGGCATGGCAGGTTCGGCCTCCACGGTCCGTGACGATGCCAGAAGCTACCTTCATGATAGGTTCCCAATCGGGGTCTGTCATCTGGGTCACTAAGACTTCGCCCTTCTTAAACTTCTCAATCTCTTTCACGCTGGTAAGGACATTCACCGGCCCTGCTCCAATCTTTTCTCCCACACTCCTCCCTTGAACCAGAATCTTCCCCCTCTCTTTCAAGATATAGTTCTCCAAAACATTTTTTTTCCGCTGGGATTTCACCGTCTCCGGTCTCGCCTGAAGGACGAACAGCTGTCCGGTGATGCCATCCTTCGCCCATTCAATATCCATGGGCAACTGGACAGCTGCTTTTTTCGAATAGTGCTCTTCGATCGCCACTCCCCACTGGGCCAATTGAATAATCTCATCATCGCCCAGAATGAATTGCGATCTCTCATGTGCGGAAACAGGAATATTCTTGGTTGAGCCCTCCCCTTCCAGCATGTAAATCATCTTAATCTCTTTGCTGCCAAGGGTTTTCTGAATGATGGGTTTATAATTTTTCTGAAGGCAGGGTTTGAAGACATAGAATTCATCAGGATTGATCACCCCCTGGACGATATTCTCGCCCAATCCATAGGAACCCGTGATGTAGACGACATGGGGGAAACCTGATTCCGTATCAATGGTAAACATCACACCGGAACAGGCTTTATCCGACCGGACCATCTTCTGGATGCCAATTGAGAGGGCCACCTGAAAATGGTCGAATCCTTTATGAACCCTATAGGAGATGGCCCGGTTCGTGAAAAGGGAAGCGAAACATCGTTTGCAAGCCTGAATCAGGGCGTATTCCCCCCGGATATTGAGGTAGGTCTCCTGTTGGCCAGCAAAGCTTGCTGTCGGTAAATCCTCTGCGGTCGCACTGCTTCGGACGGCCACATCGGTATCCTCCCCGTACTCCTTGCATAACTTCCGGTAGGCCTTGACAATTTCTTCAACGATCTCCCTTGGAAATTCCAGACTATAAAGCAGTCTTCGAACCCGACTTCCCCTTTCAGAAAGGCTCTCCACATCTTCCACATTCAGCCCGGAGAGAATCTCCCGGATATTCTGTCTCACATCGGGTTCTCTCCTGGTTTCATGCCAATCATGAAGAATGGCCTCATCCAGGAAAGAATGATAGGCATTGACGGTCACAGCAAAACCGTTGGGTACATTTACGCCTGATTTCGTGAGTTCCCTGCGCAACTCTCCCAAGGAGGCGTTCTTACCCCCGACCATAGGAAGATCACTTAGCCCAATCTCATCAAACCATAGAATGTAGGGTTTATTTCCCATGCACGCCTCCTGGCTGTTTTCTGGTCCTATGGGTTAAATTTATCTGAACCCTTTTCCGTTGTCAACCCTATCCCAGCCGTGCCTTAAATCACGAAGTGTTATT
>CAYMTD010000467.1:0-2430 GCA_964393245.1 uncultured Syntrophaceae bacterium | reverse complement strand
AGATGACTGCTCCCACCATGGCCACGACGAGAAGGATGGAAACAATCTCGAAGGGGAAAAGATACTGAGTGAATAGAACCTCGCCGACGGCCTTCACATTGTTGGTCATATTTTCCGGTGTATAGGAGGTCCCAATCTTTCCCGTAGGGGATTTGGCTACGGCCGCATAAAAGATTCCCAAAAAGAAAAACATGGCCAAAAGGCTCCCGGTCAACTTCGCATAGCTGAATTTCAAACCAGAGCGGAGCTCCACTTCCAGATCGAGTAACATGATGACAAAAACGATGAGCATCACAATCGCACCGGCATAGACGACCACCTGGATGATGGCGATAAACTGACTGTAGAGCAGGATGTAAAGCACGGCGGCGCAGAGAAAGTTGAGCACCAGGAAAAGGGCGCTGTGGATGGGGTTCTTCCGGGTGATAAGCAACAAAGACGCAAGGATGGAAGTAAACGCCACCCCTAAGAAGATCAACCATTGAAATAATGTCCCGACTGGCTCAGCCATCTTCTTCCTCCACGCTCTAACTCCCTCTCCCCCATCTACCAACAGACAGGCTCGATGGGAGACGCCTTCATCCCCTCCCACCACAAACTGTGTCGTAATCTTCTAAGTTGTCACCCTGAACTTGGTTCAGGGTCTCCTGGCGCATTGATTTCGTCGAGATGCTGAAACAAGTTCAGCATGACATTTCTTACGACTTCCCGTTTGCAACACAGTCGCCCCGGGGGACATCTTCAAGTTTATGGGTTGTTCGCCTTCTCCTCCAGCAGCCTTTCCGTGGTCATGAGATAGACCTTCCGGTCGCCCTCCACCCATTCATAATTCTTCCCCATAAAGATCGCCTTCACAGGACAGGCTTCTTCGCAGAAACCGCAAAAGATGCACCGGCTGGCATCCAGTTCATAGGTGGCGGGGTAGCGTCTTCCTTCCTCATCCTCCGCCGTTTCAATGTAGATGCACTGGGAAGGGCAAACGACCATGCAGAGACCACAGGCTACGCATTTGGTTCTTCCCTTTTCATCCTTCTCAAAATACTGGATTCCCCTCCAGCGCTTCGCCGGAGGGACTTTCTCCTCCGGATATTGAACCGTGATCGGTTTAGAGAAAAAATAACCCAAGGTGACCTTTAAACCCTTTAGCAATGGAATGATCATCTTCGACCTCTCTCATTTAGCCTTTCAGTGAAACGATCAATGCCGTGATCAGGAGATTGATCAGGGTGAGCGGCAACAGGACCTTCCACCCAAACTTCATGATCTGATCGTAACGGAGCCTGGGGTACGTCCCCCTCTGCCAGATGAAGAAGAAGAGGAAGACGAAAAGTTTGATACAGAACCAGATGAATCCGGGAATGAAACCCAGGGCCGGAAGCGGCGGTTGCCATCCTCCCCAGAAAAGGGTGACAGCCAAGGCGCCCATCGTGACCATGTGGGCATATTCGGCCATAAAGAACAAGGCGAATTTCATGCTGCTGTATTCGATGTTAAACCCACAGGCCAGTTCCGATTCGGCTTCCGGCATATCGAAGGGGGTCCGGTTGATCTCCGCCAGACCGCAGATGATATAGAGGATGAAAGCCACCGGCTGGTACCATACGTTCCAATTCCAGAATCCTCCCGCCTGTGCACTCACGATCTCCGTAAGTCTCAAGCTCTGAGAGAGAATAATGACTCCAATGATCGAAAGGCCCAGGGCCACTTCGTAACTGATCATCTGAGCTGCTGCCCGGAGGGAACCTGCCAGCCCGTACTTATTTCCTGAAGACCAGCCCCCAAGGACAATCCCATACTCTCCAAGGGAGGCGATTCCGAAAATGTAGAGGAGCCCCACGTCGATATCTGCCAGTCGGAGCTTGACCACCCAGTTCGTTCCAGGGATGGTAAACTGATTTCCGAAAGGAATCACGGCAAAGATACTGATGGCCGCGACAATGCAGATCATCGGAGAGATCACGAAGACGGGCTTGTCTGCTCTCTCGGGGATCAGGTCCTCTTTGAAAAAGGCCTTGATGGCGTCGGAAAAAGGCTGAAGCAAACCGTAGGGACCGCAGCGATTGGGGCCCATGCGGATCTGAAGGTGGCCAAGGACTTTTCGCTCCAGCCAGGTCAGATAGGCGACGACGATCATCAAGCCAGCAAAGACCACGACGCATTTCACAATCAATTCAATGAGAAGATATAACAGCTCCATCCTGCTTCTCCTCTACCCCGTTAGAAAGCCTCGCCTCTTGGCGCAAGGACGCTGAAAAAGAATATCGGGACTTCTTGAAAGCGGAGTTTTTGGCTCCACCTTTTCTAACGGGGCCTATCGTTTCTCCAGCCTTCCGACAAAAACCTTATAATCGGGATGCTGACCCGCACCTCCTTCTCCGGAGATCAGGAGGTTGTTCACGAACACTGGAAAGAAGGTGATGGCGAAGTAGG
>CAYMTD010000466.1:0-2432 GCA_964393245.1 uncultured Syntrophaceae bacterium | reverse complement strand
ACGTGCAGCGTCCGGTGCCCCAATAACATCGATATCGCTAAAATCATGGATACCCTGAGAAACATTGCCATCCGCTCGGGGGTCAAACCGGGAGAAAAGGATATCCCCGTCTTTCACTCCGTCTTCTTGGATACGATCAAATCCAAGGGTCGGATCCACGAATTGAGCCTGATCCTGCAGTTTAAAACCAAGACCCGTGATTTTCTCAAAGATGCTGGCCTGGGATGGAAGATGTACAAACGGGGTAAGATCAAACTCTTTCCCTCCAAGTTCGGAGGTGGGAAAGAGATTGAGGAGATTTTCAGCGCGTTTGAGAAAGGGGAGAGAAAGTGAAAGAGGTCTCTTATTATCCCGGATGTTCCCTTCATGGAACAGCCAGGGAGTATGATGAATCGATTCGAGGAGTCTCAAGCCTCCTCGGCCTCCAGCTCCATGAATTGGAGGACTGGACCTGCTGTGGTGCCAGCTCGGCACACTGCACGAGCGAAGAGCTCGCAATCGAGCTGGCCGCGAGAAACCTGGCCATAGCTGAAAAGAGCAACCGGGAGTTGCTCGTTCCGTGTGTGGCCTGTTACAGCCGATTCAAAGCTGTGGAGACGGAGTTAAAGGAACATTCAAAGAAAATCCGTTTCCCTTATCAGGGAAATGTTCCCATCCGGTACTCTCTGGACTTTTTCTGCGATGGACCGATTTTCGAGGAGGTGAAGAAGAAGCGGATCAAACCACTCTCGGGTCTCAAAGTCGTCTGCTACTATGGATGCCTGACAGTCCGACCCCCCAAGGTGACCGGAATCCGGGACTATGAGAACCCTCAACACATGGACCATCTGATGGAGCTTCTGGGCGCTGAACCCATCCCCTGGTCCTACAAAACGGACTGTTGTGGCGCAAGCCTGGTGATGACACGAACCGACATCGTTAAGAAATTGAGCCAGAGGCTTCTCTCTATGGCTAAAGAGGCGGAGGCCGATTGTCTGGTCACAGGCTGTCCCATGTGTCAGGCCAATCTCGATACCCGCCAGGGGGAATTGGAGAAGGAGACCGGAGAGAGATACGATCTTCCTATCCTCTATTTTACGGAATTGATGGGGCTGGCGATGGGCCATAATGAGGCCAAAAAATGGTTGGGTCGCCACATCGTCGACCCAGTCAAGGTTCTGAGCTCAAAGGGGCTGATGTAGGAATCGGCTTGGGGTGAATGGTTGCGAGGGTGGATGGAGGAATGACCAATTTCCAAGCACCAATAACCAATTTCTTTGGTTATTGGAATTTGGCGATGGGTCATTATTTGGGATTTGGAATTTGGTTATTGGAATTTAAGCTGTCCAGTTTGGGCGGAGCTTAAACCATACTTCGAACTTTTAGAGGCAGAATATGGCTGACAAAGTGGGAGCGGTGATGGTCGTGGGAGGAGGAATTGCTGGCATCCAGGCGTCCCTTGACCTGGCCGAATCAGGCTACTATGTCTATCTCGTGGAAGCCTCCCCTGCTATCGGCGGCGTGATGGCCCAGCTTGATAAGACCTTCCCGACCAATGACTGCTCCATGTGCATCCTCTCTCCCAAGCTTGTAGAGGCGGGCCGTCATCTCAATATCCGGACGCTGACCTATGCTGAGGTGGCCAAAGTTGAAGGAGAGCCGGGCAACTTCGAAGTCACCGTGAGGCAGAAGTCTCGATATATCGATCCCTTAAAATGTACGGGTTGTGGAGAATGTCCTCAGGCCTGCCCAGTTCCTATCAAAGACCAGTTTGACGAAGGTCTGGTGGACCGGAAAGCGATCTACAGGCCTTATGCCCAGGCATTCCCCAACATCTTCACGATTGAAAAAGGAGATCGGGCTCCTTGCGGACTGACCTGCCCTGCCGGTATTAATGTCCAAGGCTATGTGGCTTTAATTGGAGCCGGCAAGTATGAAGAAGCCCTTTCCCTCATCTGGGAAAACCTTCCGCTGCCAGGCGTTCTTGGAAGGATCTGTCCCCACCCCTGTGAAAAGGAATGCAATCGCAAAGACCTTGATAAACCGATCGCCATTTGTGAGTTGAAACGTTTTGTGGCCGATCAGGTCAAGGAGATTCCCCTCCAAAAAGAAGAGGCAAAAGAGGAACGGGTGGCTATTGTTGGCTCAGGGCCGGCTGGGCTGACCGCTGCAGCGTGTTTGGCCCAGAAAGGCTATCCGGTCACGATCTTCGAGGCGTTGCCCGTGATGGGAGGCATGCTTTATGCGGGGATCCCCTCATACCGTCTCCCGAGAAATATTCTGGAAGAAGAGATCAAGAAGATTCAATCTCTTGGAGTTGAGATCAGGACAAACGCCCCCATTGGTCCGCAGCTTACCCTGGAGGACCTCTTCAAACAAGGGTTCCGGGCCGTCTTTCTTGCGGTGGGGGCTCACAAGGACCAGAAGCTTGGAATCCTGGGAGAAGATAACCC
>CAYMTD010000465.1:0-2433 GCA_964393245.1 uncultured Syntrophaceae bacterium | reverse complement strand
GGAGGGGCCTCTTTACGATTGGTGCGATTATCAGGGATTCTGCCCGAAACGAAAACATCTGGTAAGGGTTGAAGCGCTTCTGTTGAATGAGTATCTGAATGAAGAGGGGGTCACCTTGGTCAACCGGTATGTGGCGATGAGAGAGCGAAAACGACTTTTGAATGAGGAGATCGATGCGGAGTTGGCGAAGATTGAAGAGGCCCTCTGCGCCTATGCCCAAAAAGAAGAGATCGACGCCGTCTATGGAAGTGACCACGTGGCAAGGATCAAGATCGAAACGAAAGAGAAATATCCCTTGAAAGGAGACCAGAGGCGGAGGATCCTCGACGAATTGATCAAAAAAGCAGGAAAGTGGATGGAGGTCTCCGATCTCAATCCCTGGATGCTCTCCAGGGTGATCGAGCGGGGGGAATGGGATTCTCTTTTGGTCAGAAAGGTGAGGGAGTTTTCAACTCAGGAAGAGCGTCGTTCCATCACCGTCTCGAAGTTGAAGGAAAGAGAATAGCACGACAGGGAATCAGGATACCAGGAAATCAGGACGTAGGAGATCGGAAGATCAGGACATCAGGAAAGGCAAGAATGGAGAAATTTTTGAACCTGATACCCCGATATTCTGAGGCCTGCTGCCTGATGACCTGATATTCTGATAACCGTAATCAGGGGGGTCTTATGGAAATTCGAGTTGAGAAAGGGGCTGCCGAAAAATTTCCCTGTGAGCTTCTGGTTCTTTTCTTCTTTGAATTTCCCGAGCCTCTGGAAGGCCCGATCAAGAACGTGGACTTAGAATGGAAGGGTTTTATCTCCAGCCTGATGAACCAGGGAGATTTCAAGGGGGAGCTATTTGAACGAAAGCTTTTATATACTCAGGGAGGTCTTCCTGCAAAGAGAATCTTGTTGACCGGTCTGGGGAAGAGGGGAGAATTCGATTTAGAAAAATGGCGAGGGGCAGCCTCAAAAGCGGGACAATACATCCGGGATGCAGGGATAAAAACGTTTGTCTTTCCCATTAAGAAATTCGATCGTTTCGCAGAAGAAGAACTGGCCGAGGCCTTTGTTTCCGGCCTCCTCCTCGGGGTCTACCAGTATACCGAGTTTAAGACCACGGAGAGGGAGAAGATCAAAGAGATCGAAGAGGGAATGCTTTTTGGAGAGACAGCCGGCGAGTTGAGCCTGATTCAAAAGGGGGCGGAGACAGGGAGAATCATTGCCGAAGCGGTTTGCGAGGCAAGGGACCTGGTCAATGGACCGAGCAATAAGATCACACCGACGTTGCTCTCCGAAAAGGCTCGGCAGATTGCAAAGGACCATGGCATGGTAATCGAGGTCCTGGAGATGGCTCAGGTCGAAGCGATGGGGATGGGAGCCTTTACTGCCGTGGCCAAAGGAAGCCAGGAGCCTGCGAAGTTCATCATCCTCGAACAAAATAAGAACACAGGGCTTGACACCATCGCTTTGGTCGGTAAAGGAATCACCTTCGACAGCGGCGGGATTTCGATCAAGCCCTCGGAAGGAATGGAACGGATGAAGGATGATATGTCGGGGGCCGCAGCCGTCTTGGCCATCATGCAAGCTGCTTCCAGGCTTCAGATTCCGCTTCATCTGGTGGGGATCATCCCGGCGACCGAAAACCTTCCGAGTGGAAAGGCTTATAAACCCGGGGATGTCTTAAAGACCCTCTCCGGTCAGACGGTGGAGGTCATCAGCACGGATGCCGAAGGAAGGCTCATCCTTTCCGATGCTCTGACCTATAGCCTTCGGTACCAGCCGAAGTCGATCATTGATCTCGCGACGCTGACAGGGGCATGTGTGGTTGCCCTTGGAGATTATGTCACGGGTCTTCTTGGTAATGATGCGTCCCTTTTAAAGCGAATCGAAGAGGCTTCAGAAAAGACAGGAGAGAAGGTGTGGAGACTGCCTCTCTGGGATGAATACTTCGAATATTTGAAGAGCGACGTGGCGGATTTTAGAAATGTGGGAACCCGGGCTGCCGGCACGATCATTGGCGGAATCTTTTTAAGTAAATTCGTGGAGAAGATCCCTTGGGCTCATCTCGATATTGCGGGCCCAGCCTTTATCGAGAAGGAAAGACCTTATGTTCCGAAAGGAGGTACCGGGGCCGGGGTGAGGTTAGTCCTGCAATTGTTGAGGGATTGGCGTGGACAAAATTCGAATAACCAAAATCCAAGCTCCAAATAAATTCCAATTTCACAATTTTCGAAACAGTTTGGTCATTGAGAATTGGATATTGGTTATTATTTGGAAATTGGTGCTTGGTCATTGGTGATTGAACGCGTCGTTGTATCCCACCGGGGGAAATTTTTGGTATGAACGAAGGTGAGAACCGTTATCCTTTCTTGAGAGCGTGCCGGATGCAGCCAACTCCCTACACACCCATCTGGTTGATGCGGCAAGCGGGACGTTATCTGAAGGAGT
>CAYMTD010000464.1:0-2434 GCA_964393245.1 uncultured Syntrophaceae bacterium | reverse complement strand
TCCATCCTCTCCTTAAATAGAACTTAGCCTTCTGCCACTTCGTGGCATGGTCTAACCCCTCGATTCTGCCCTCCAACCACGTGCTGATGCGTAGCCCCATGCCGCAGAGAAAAAGGATCACCGTTGGGAAAAACATAAGGTAGAAAATGAGGTGTTTGTCCATTTGCGTAGCAAATAGTTCGAAGTAATCAGTTCGGAGTTATTAGGTTTTGATCCTAATATTTTATTCTTTTACTCCGAACTCTGAACTCCGAACTCATTACTTCATGTTCTTCAGCACAAACTCCGTAATATCCATTGCATTGATCGGGATCTCTTTTCTGCGAGCGGTGGTCAGGATGGTCCGGACGCATTGCTGACAAGCGGTGATCACTGTGTCTGCGCCGGTGGCCTGAATCTGGTCAATCTTGGCCTGAGCTAATGCACCTGAAAGCTCCGGATCGACCATCTCGAGATTTCCCCCTCCTCCGCAACACTTGCACTGCTCTCGGCTCTCGGCCATCTCCACCAATTCCACGCCTGGAATCGCCCGGAGAATTTCTCTCGGGGCATCATAGACCCCGCTCGCCCTCCCCAGGTCACAGGGGTCGTGGTAAGTCACCTTCATTTTTTTCTCTTTGAATTGGATTTTCCCCTCATCGATCAGTTGCTTGATGAACTGAGTGGAATGGAAAATCTTAATATCCGTCTTATACTCTTCCATCCAGGTATGGTAACAGGAAGGACAGGCAAAGACGACTTTTTCCACGCCTTTTGCTCTGACAGCCTCGAGATTGTGTTGAATCAAAACCTCAGCTTCCTTTCTCATTCCAGCACCAATCAGAGGAAACCCACAACACCACTCATCACCTCCAAGGAGCGTGAAGTCAACGTCTCCTTTTCTCATTATTTCAACGAAGGCGAGGGGGATCTTCTGAACAAGGGGAAAGAAAGAGGCGACACAGCCCACGAAGAAGGCAACCTGTGCCTTGTCCTTCTGGTATTGGTGGTCAGGGAGCTCGTCAAGAAACTCGAGCCACTCCGCCCTCTCTTCGTTTTCGTCTCCGGAAACATTGTAGGCATCGAGGACATTGGCCTTCATCCGCTTCGCCGCCTCTGGGAAATGGCCCATCTCGACCAGAGTTTCTCGCAAGGCGGTCCAGAGGCTTCTGGAATCGATGGAGACAGGGCAGCTCACGCTGCACTCCCCACAGAGGGTGCAGCGGTAGACCATCTCCGAAAATTTCTTAAGTCTCTCCTCGTCCAACTTCTTGGGGCCAAAGATTTTGGCCCAAATCCCATATTGACTGCGAATAAACGATTTGAAGGCCTGGATCTTTCCTCGGGGATCGATGGCTTCCTCACCCTTATGGGCATAAACAGGGCAATACCTCAAACACTCGCCGCATCGGGTGCAAGCCTCGATCTCAATCAGTTGTTTGGGTGAGAGGGCTGAGAGCTTCATAAATATTCGAAGAATATTTTGATTACACCGATTAGAAACCCGATCACACCGATTCAAACTCATAACCATACAGGTTAAACGATTAAGGGAACCTCTAATAATTATCAATTTGTCACTCCCGCGCAGGCAAGAGTCCAGTGATGGCAAGGGCTTCTGGATTCCTGCTTTCGCAGGAATGACATTTTTAGAGGTAGCCTTGATTATTCAACCTGTTTTTTATCTGTGTAATCTTGTTTTGTAATCTGTGTAATCATTCCTATTTCTTGCCGTGCTCCGCAATCTCTGCTTTGAGCCACTCCCGGATCACCTCAGGATCGGTCATCAGATTCTTGAGCTCATCCAAGTTGTCGGGTTTAATCTTGAAAAGCCAGCCTTTTCCGTAGCAGTCTTCGTTGATCAATTTGGCCTTCCGCTCGAGCTCTTCGTTCACCGCTACCAATTCCCCGCTCACCACAGCAAAAACCTTTCCCAGCCATTTCCCCGATTCGATCTTGGTGAAGTTTTTGCCCTGGACGAGCTTTTTGCCTTCGGGCGGAAGCCCGACATAAACAATGCTGCCAGCCATTTTCTGGGCATAGTCATTCATTCCCATCACCACCAGATCACCTTCCACCTTCGCCCAAAAATGATTCTTGTCGTAATAAAGCCCCTCTGGAAATTCATAGCCTTCGATGTTCATTTCTGCACCCTCCTCACTCCAAATTGGAATATTTGAAAAATGGAATAGTGGAATGTTGGTAAGAAAATGAAAGAGTCAATTAATACGAATGCAATAAATAGATCGAAACGTAGGCGCAAGGCTTCAGCCTTGCTTTAAGCAACCCTCAAGGGTTGCCCTACAAGATATTTAATCCACCCGCATCGGCAACTCAATATTCCATCATTCCATTGGGTCTTATGCTGCTTCTTTTTCCTTCTTTTCCTGCAAGAGCTGGGCGATAAATTCAGTGATGTTATAGATTTCAATCTTCTGCTTCCGAAGTTTGGCAT
>CAYMTD010000463.1:0-2436 GCA_964393245.1 uncultured Syntrophaceae bacterium | reverse complement strand
TCGCCTTGGCAATGTTGAAATCGCTCAGTGCACTGTAGTAATTCACTCTGGCCTGGGCCAGCAAGGTGACGGCATCGAGAACGTCGGTAGCGGTCGCCACCTGATATTTGTATCGTTCTTCGTTCATTCTCAGATTCTCTTCTGCTTGCTCGATGGCTTTCTCCGCCACACCGATATTCTTTTCGGCCGTCAACAGGTTCAGGTAGGCTTGCTTCACCTCCAAAATGATTCCTTCCATCAATTGAATTTTAGAATCTTCGGCCTGGGTGACTTTCACCTTGTTCTCACCGACTTTGTACGCCGTCCTCCCCCAATCGAATAGGGTCAATGTGGCTAACGCCTGGAGGGTCCATCTTTCGTTCTGGAGATTTCCATGAAGGTCATATTCGTCAGAACTACGGCTATAGTTGCCCGCGAGGCTGACCGTTGGGAAAAACCCGCTCTTGGCAATCTTGACACCTTCTTTTGCCTGATCAACCTTCAACCCTGCGCTTTTAATTTCGGGCCTCTGCCGGAGCGCCTCTTCGATGCTGTCTTCGAGTCGGAGCGGCGCCGGTTTATATTCGAGGATATCCACCACGCTCAATGGCTCGTTGATATCCCTTCGGAGCAAAATATTGAAGGAAGACTTTGATAAAGCCAGATCATTCTCAGCCTTGACCAACGTCTGTCTCGCATTGGCCAATCTCACCTCGGATTGAAGAAGGTCGTTCTTGGGAATGATCCCCACTTCGAAGAAAGCCCTCGATACTTCTAACTGAGCTTCGAACTGTTTTACCGCCTGCTTGGCCACGTCCACAAATTTCTCTGCCCTCAAAATATTGAAGTAACCCTCTCTCACCTGGACGATGATGTCCCTCTTTACCGTCTCAACATCGGCTTTCGAGACGTCAACCCCAAATTTCTCCAGCCGATAGTTCGCAAGGTTCGAACCCCCTGCAAAAAGGGGTTCGCTCACAGTCGTATTGAAATTGTAGACATCCGGACTTCCCGTAAACCCTGTGACGCCACCTCCCAGATTACCAATGAAGGCAGGATAACTATATCGGGTATAGCCGTATTGGGCCGTCCACTGGGGAAGAAAATTCGTCACTGCCTGTTTCTGCCTGAATTTAGAACCAGCGATCCCTTCCACTGCAGAATGGAGTCTCAGGTTCTTTTCGAGAGCAATCTTGATACTCTCTTCTAAAGTCAAAGGCGCTTGGAGGGATTGTGCCCAAGCCGTCTTTCCGGCAACGATGGCGAAAAGGATGAAACCTATGATGGCCCCCTTCATTCTCATAAAACTATCTCCTCCTTTCCTTTTTTTGAACCCCGCCAAAAAAAATATCCAAAACCATTTCGATCTTCGACAGAAGGGGATAGGGTCGAGGGGTGATCAGCCATTCGAACACAAAGGAGTTGACGATGCCCACCAGGGCATGAGCTAAATCGACGGGGTTCATGGGTTTCAACGTTCCTTCTTGAATCCCCTGCTTCATTACCTGAGCTAAGAGACGGATATAGCCAAGCATCTTTTGGTGAATCCCCTTTCCCAGATCTTCTTTGATCGTCCACTCAAAACGGTTTCTTTCCGAGATATAGATTCTGAAAAAATCCCTGTTTCTTTCTATAAATTCAAACTGAAGGCGCAAGACCCTTTCGATCCTCTCCCTCACAGGAATGCATTTGGAGAGCTCGGTCTTCACGAGACGATTGATATCCTCCGTCCTTTCATTGATGAGCGTGAAGTAGAGGTCCTCTTTTGATTTAAAATATTTATACAGCGTGCCGGTCCCGAATTCTGCTTTCCGGGCGATCTCACTCATGGTCGTCGGGAAAAAACCCTTGGCGGCAAAGAGCTTCTCCGCGCTCAGTAAAATCTCTTTCCGGCGGGCAAGACGTTCTCTTTCTTTGCGGTCGGGCTTTTTCACTTCTTCGCATTTAGAAACGATCATTCATTTTGTGAACCGTTATTCATTATGGAACACTGCAGATAGCATTGTCAAATGAATTTTTCATCATTCTTTCAGAGGCAGGTCAAGGCGAAGCGTCTTCCCGGCGGAAATCGAAAGGAAGATTGGTTAACCTTCTTGGGGAATCCAAATCTTTCCTCTTTCAATGATATGAACGACGTCCCATCCCCCTTTCATTAACGTTCTGGCAATCCACCTTCGGTGGCATCTCCAAGGAAATTTTTCGGCACAGAAAAAAGCGGTCCTTCTCTCCCTGCCGATTTCCTTTAACCTTTCCAGTCCTTTAAGAAAGGATGGGGTTTCCATATAGCACAAATAGCCGCCTTTTCGGAAGCCGCCTAATTCCTTCCCTAAGTATTCGTATCGGATTCCATTGGACTCGAGCAGACTTCGAAGGGTTTCCTTGATGAAATGGGGATAGCGACTGGTGGGGAAACTCCGGATATCGACCCCGACTTCGATCCCGTGTTCCACAAGAAGG
>CAYMTD010000462.1:0-2439 GCA_964393245.1 uncultured Syntrophaceae bacterium | reverse complement strand
AAGAGACTTTGAAGAAACTCTATAACGAAAGGGAGATTGAGCCGGAACAGGCGGACGAAGATTGGACGCCCAAAGATAAAACCTACCTTTAAGGGCGGAGAGCAAAGGGCATAGACTATATGGAAGCACCAAACCCCAAGCACCAAATTTCAAATAAATTCCAATTACCCAAATTCGAAACGAAATCTGTTTGGTTATTAAAAATTGGAATTTGGGGCTTATTTGGGATTTGAAATTTGTGATTTGGGATTTTGAACGCCAGACGTTCTGCACTTTGGCTGGCGGAGTTGGAGGAACCATGCCTTATACGCAGGAATTGAAAGAATTGATCAAAAAAGTGGAGGCCACGCGGCCTGCGCGAATCGAAAAGAAGAGAAGGGGAGAGGAGTTTCCTTTGCTTTCTTTGAAAGAGAGGGAGGAACGTTTAAGGAAATACCATCCGGATTTCATAGAAGGAGCAAGGAAAGAGATTCGGGTTGGTCCCAATAGAGGGTATGCTATTTCACCTGAAATCGTCAATCTGTTGGAGGCGAAAAGTCGAGTCAACCCTGATGTGATTGATCTGAATAAGATTGCCTATGAGACGGATGTCCTCATCATCGGTGGGGGGGGAGCGGGGACAGCAGCGGCGCTGACGGCCCAGGAGAATGGTGTGAAGGTTCTCATTGCGACAAAACTGAGACATGGTGATGCGAATACCATGATGGCAGA
This sequence comes from uncultured Syntrophaceae bacterium, assembly GCA_964393245.1. Classification (GTDB taxonomy): domain Bacteria; phylum Desulfobacterota; class BSN033; order BSN033; family UBA1163; genus CAYMJV01. The sequence continues at coordinate 1,728 of CAYMTD010000462.1, read as the reverse complement.
GGGTGGAATCCAGGCCGCTACAAAGGGTGAGAAGGATTCGCCCTATTTTCATTACTTGGACGTCTTGGGGGGAGGTCATTTTAAGAACGTCCCTGAACTGGTCTATACCCTCGTCACGGAAGCACCAGATGTCCTGGCCTGGTTAGAGAGGCTCGGCTGTATGTTGACAAAATTTCCGGACGGAAAAATGAAAGCGCTCCATGGTGGTGGTACCTGTCGGAAACGGATGCATTATGCTGCCGATATTACTGGTGCAGAGATCATGAGGACGCTGCGGGACGAGGCGAGGAATCGGGCCGAGGATATCAAGGTTCTTGAATTCTCTCCAGCCGTGGAATTGATATTGAATGAAAACGGCCACTGTGCAGGTGCGGTTTTGTATAATCTGGAGACCGAAGAATATTTTATCGTTAAGGCTAAGGCTGTGATCATGGCGACAGGTGGTTCGGGAAGGCTTCACATTCAGGGATTCATGACGACCAATCACTACGGCGCAACCGGTGATGGGCTGGTCATGGGGTATAGGGCAGGAGTCAAATTGTGTTTCCTCCATACAGTCCAATACCACCCGACAGGAACGGTCTTCCCCGAGCAGGCAGAGGGGTTGTTGATCACCGAGAAATTCAGGGGGGCTGGAGCAAATGTCCTCAATATCGATGGCGAGCAGTTTGTTAACGAACGCGAACCAAGGGACGTGGAGTCCGCCTCCTTTATTCGCGAGTGTACGGAGATGAAGAAAGGGGTCCCAACGCCTACTGGGAAGGTGGGTGTCTGGCTCGATTCGCCCATGATCGATATCCTGATGGGGGAAGGGGCTGTGAAACGAGAATTTCCGGGAAAACATATTCTCTTCAAACGATTCGGGATCGACATTTCAAAAGAGCCCATGCTCGTCTACCCAACCCTACACTACCAGAACGGCGGGCTCGAATATAACAGCCGTTGCGAAACATCGATTCCAGGCCTCTTCGTAGCGGGTGAAGTATCAGGTGGAGTTCATGGTGAGAATCGGCTCATGGGAAACTCTTTGCTCGATATCTGTGTCTTCGGAAGGATTGCAGGCATAAACGCTGCCCTCTATGCAAAAGAGAAGGGAAAGGATGGAAGGCTCACTTTGGAGCACGTGCGGCGGTATCATAAAGAACTTGAGGAGGCAGGGATCATTACAGATCGTGTCGCTCCCATGATTCTTCCCGATTACACGAATCCCAAAGTCCGTGAGCGCCAACTCACCGCCCACTACGTCGGAACGATAAGATAATTCGCTATTGCTAAAATTTAGCAACTTCTTTTTGGAGGGCCTTTTATGCCAGCAGTCATTTTTAGTAAAGCCCATATTTTTTACTCACCCAATAAGATCACTTTTGGTCCCGATGCTGTCAAAAGCCTGGGAAGTGAAGCCGTCCGGTTGGGGGCGAAAAAGGCTTTCATCGTTACCGATCCAGGGGTGGCTAAGGCTGATCTCCTCCAGCCTGTGAAATCTTCTCTTGAATTAGCTGGGATTCCTTTCTCGATTTATGATCGGGTGGAGCCGGAACCACCTGTTCGCTGCGTGAAAGAGGCTACGGACCTATTCCTTAGCGAGCGGTGCGATGTCGTTATTGGAATCGGAGGTGGAAGCTCTTTGGATGTAGCCAAAGGAGTCTCTCTTCTTGCCACAAATGGAGGGAATCTGCTCGATATGGTCGGGATCGATTTGGTTAAGAAAAGGGGGGTGCCGAAAATTCT
>CAYMTD010000461.1:0-2439 GCA_964393245.1 uncultured Syntrophaceae bacterium | reverse complement strand
ACATTTGAAAAAAATGTCTCATATCGAACCAGATACTGAAATCTTTGGGAGGGTTTCGGAGACAGAAGATACGAAAGCTCTGGATCTTCAGGACAACACGGGTGGCCCGCAGCAAAGGCGTCAAGGGAAAGGCCTAAGAAAAGAAGAGCACAAATCGCAATCAGGCATATCGGGTTCCACCTTCTTAACGCCATCGCCTATAGTATATATCTCCAAAAGAAGCCTCTTTACAACCCTCCAAATCATGCCGGAGGCCAATTCTTGTGCATCACAGGCCAGGCGCCCGACCCTTCCCTCAGTTCAAGGTTATTCCTGCAGCCCCAAAATCGACAAGTCAAGTACGGTCTGTCGTGGGATGGAAGTAATTTGGGACTTTAGTGAAAAAAACTTCCACTTTTTACTCTGGCGAAATCATCGCGCCTTGAAAAAAGCCGATGATTCTAAGAAGTTATGATCATAAAAGAATTTGGTATTAAAATTGCTCAAAAAATCTTAGGAATGAAATGAAAAAAGGACAAATTTGCACAAAGGCCGTTCATGAATGCTTACTCTGCAACGGATGTAAATGGCTCAGCAAGTGCTCGTCGGTTTGAAGGACCCCTTGAAACTTTCTAAGATCTCCATAGACAGAAGAACGTCTCCTCGGGTGTGGATGTACCTGCCGCTTGAATACCAGCTCAAGCATGCCTCCCGTGCCTGTGGAGGAATTGTCATCGATGCGAGCGAGACAGGTTTTCATATTTACTCCACCGAAAATATCCCTATTGGTACAAAATTGAAGATAGATGTTCTGTTTCCCAGGAAGTATGAATTGGCCAATTTTCAGGTGGTTGCTGAAATCGTCTGGAAAAAGGTCAGCGTCGATATGAAGGGAAAAGGATTTCAATACGGATTAAAATTTGTCCAGATTTTTGAGGAAGACTCGAAAAAGCTAAAAGACCTTTTAAGCGATCGATCCGCATCAGAAGAGATTTCCGATCATCTATGGAACAAATTCTAATTTGAGGTTTATGGAGGAAATGGAACCGACCAAGGTGGTTGTAAGATACGCAAATGGATCTATCGCCAAAGGCTTCATCCGGAATTTCTCTCCCCAAAAAGGCTTCTTCTACTTGACTCCTGCTGATAATTCCTCCGGCCCGCCGATTTATGTATCTGTGGAACACCTGAAGGCGGTGTTTGTCGTCCGCGACTTTTATGGGAATCCGCAGTTTGAGGAACGCAATTTTTATATGGAGGGAGAGAACCCTCCCGGCTTGAAGCTGGAGCTGACATTTGCAGATGGTGAAGTGATGGTCGGCTCCACCGTGCTGGCCTATGACCCAAAACGGCCAGGCAATTTCATCATCCCCGCGGATCCGAACAGCAATAACCTGAGGGTATTTGCAGTCTCCTCTGCCGTGAAAAGAGTCCGCCAACTTTTCGACCGTCCTGAATAAGACTGCCCACCAAGCGAAGTTTACCGATCCAAGAATCCGGACTTGCGCCCAACCTTACTAAAACCCATATTGAGCGATTCTTTTTGAAATGCCCAGTCACCCATTGGGTAATTCGTAGGGCAAGGCTTCAGCCTTGCATGGGAAGCAACCCTAAAGGGTTGCCCTACAACTAAATTTATGAAATCGCTCAATTTAAGTAAAAATCATTTGAACATCACCGACAATTGGTTTAAATTAGGAGCATCCCACGGTCTTGAAGGGGAAAGGATTGCCATGGAGAAAAAATGGGGGGCAATGGATGCCATCTTCAACCCGAGCGCGGTTGCCGTGATCGGCGCATCAGACAATCCTGGGAAGCTCGGGTCTCATGTCATGAGAAGCCTGATCGAGGGGAAGTATCCGGGAAAGATTTTTCCCGTCAACCCGGGTAAAGAGAAGATTCTGGGAGTCAAAACCTACCCTTCCCTTCTTCAGATTCCTGAGTCAGTGGACCTTTCGATCATCGTTCTTCCGGCTGAATCCGTGCCCAACACCATTCGGGAATGCAAGGAGAAGGAAATAAAAGGGATTGTCCTGATCAGTGCCGGCTTTAGAGAGATTGAAGACAAAAGGGGAGAGAGATTGCAACAAGAGATCGCGGATCTGGCTAATCGCTACGCTATGAAGGTAATCGGCCCAAATACCTTCGGGGTCGTAAATCTTCATCTCCCCCTGAACGCTTCCTTCACACCGGAATTTTCAAAAGTGAAAAAAGGGGGGATCGCCTTTGTGAGCCAGAGTGGCGGGATGTCTCACTTGGCGGCTTTCCTCTCGATGAGAAATGGGATCGGCCTCAGCAAAATCGTTGGACTGGGAAACCGTTGTAACGTTGACTTTGATGAAATCACGCAGTACTTGATGGACGATTCGGAAACGAACGTGATCGCCCTCTATATGGAAGGGATAGATCACCCCAGAAGGCTCATGGAGGTGGCCCATCGGGCAAGGGGAAAGAAACCGA
>CAYMTD010000460.1:0-2439 GCA_964393245.1 uncultured Syntrophaceae bacterium | reverse complement strand
TGCTGATCCCGATCTTGCCGATATCATGCAGATAGGAGGCGATCTGAAGTTCAGTGCGCTCTCTTGGTTGAAAGGAAAGACGCTTCCCGATAAAATCGGAATAGTAGCAGACCCTTTCCGAATGACCGGAGGTATACGGGTCCTTCTCCTCAAGGGTATAAGCAAGTACTTTTGCGAACTCAAGGCATGTTTGGTTATCTGATAACACAGAATCATTCCATCGGTACTCGAGCATCGCCTTAAGCCCATTTTGTAAAAGGACATCGGAAAGGGGAGATGATTCTTTAGAGGATTGAGACTCGAAAAAATTTGCTAAAAACCCCCTAATCTTTTGGTTGAGCTTTCGCCTTTGGACGGCTTTTTCGATGATGGACATGATCTCGGGAACATTGAATGGCTTGGGGATATAATCAAAGACTCCATAACGGATGGCTTCAATCGCACTCTGAAGCGTTCCGTACCCGGTGATGATGATGACCACGACATCCTGATCAATCCCCCTGATCTCTTTCAGAGTGTCAATCCCCGAAATCCCTGGCATCTTAAGGTCTAACGTGACAACATCGAGCCCAACCTGCTTTACCATTTGAATGGCTGCATACCCACTTTCAGCAGTGAAGATATTATAGTAAGGTTTTAAAATCATTCTTAAAGATTCTCTGGGCCCTATTTCATCGTCTACGATGAGGATATTGGGTGCATTAACTCTTGTCTCCATTTCTCCCCCATGGTTTGAATTGAGATGGAATGGTTCGGCGTGGCAGAGGTATTTAAGAGCAAAAACTCTGCCATCCGGCTTGGTTGTCGGTAAAAATTTAGATGTGGCTAACTATTTAAAAATATTAGTGATTTTAAAAGACTGGAAAACGGAAAAATCAAGGGCGGGAAAAGCTTCGATTTTTTCTTCGAAATTTGTAGAACGGGGAAAATACTCTGTAGATCTGTTATATAATCTATTGTAATTTAAAAATAAATTTAAATTTGTTCAAAATTGATGAAGAGTTAACAAATTTGTTATTTTTCAAGGACCTTTGTCCGAGTCCTTCCCAATTCCTAACTTATCCATCTTATATTTCAGGATTCGTCGGCTGATCCCCAGTATTTCTGCGGCATGGGATTGGATATAATTGGTTCGTTTTAGGGCATCCATAATAACGCCTCTCTCAAATTCCTCCTCCGCTTGAATGAAAGAAACCTTCCCATTCAGGATATATTCTTTTAATCCGTTCATTTTGGAGATATTGATAAAAGAGAAAGGCAACTCATTTGCCTGAATAGTCTCGTTTGAAGTCAGGGCGATGACGCGTTCAATCAGATTTTCCAATTCTCGGACATTTCCAGGCCAGTCGTAGTTCATCATTAGATCTAAACCCTCTTTGCTGATCCCCTTCACATTCTTGTTATTTTCTTTATTAAATTTTTTCACGAAGTGATCAATCAGCAGGGGGATATCTTCTTTTCTCTCCCTCAACGGAGGGATGATGATCGGAACGACATTAATTCGATAGTAGAGGTCCTCGCGGAAACTTCCTTTCTTGATCTGCTGGGTCAGATCTTTATTCGTGGCCGTGATCAACCGGACATCGACCTTGATCGTCTTAGATCCTCCGACCCGGTTAAATTCCTTCTCCTCCAGGAACCGAAGGATCTTGGCCTGCGTCGTCAGGCTCAGCTCACCGATCTCGTCAAGAAAGAGGGTCCCCTGTTGCGCGATCTCGAACCTTCCCAATTTTCGTTCAATCGCATTGGTAAACGCCCCCTTCTCATGCCCAAATAATTCACTTTCGATGAGTGTCTCCGGGATGGCGGCGCAGTTGATCGTAATGAAAGGATAGTTCCTTCTGTTGCTACTAAAATGAATGGACCGGGAGATAAGCTCCTTTCCCGTTCCGCTTTCGCCCATGATCAAGACCGTTGATTTCGAATCTGCGATCTGCCGGACCATCTTGAAAATTTCATTCATGGCTTTGCTTTTGCCGATAATGTGTTCAAAGCTGAAGTTCTTATCGACCTCCTCCCGGAGGAATTTCACCTCCTTCTCGAGGGCCTGGGTCGAAAGGGCCCGGTGGATGATCAGGCAAAGCTCATCGGTGTCGAAGGGTTTGGTGACATAATCATACGCCCCGAGTTTCATCGCTTCGACGGCTGTCTTAACCGTCCTTGTCGCTGTGATCATAATGACAATGATATCCTGATCTTTTTGTTTAATCTTCTCCAACACCTTTAACCCATCGAGGTCAGGTAAAATGATGTCGAGGAGAATGACATCCGGGGTATTTTCTTTGACTACCTGGAGGGCCTCCTCAGCATTCTTTGCCAGCAAGACTTCGTAATCATTCTTCAAAATCATCCTCAGCGATTCTCGGGTCCCCACCTCATCATCGACGATTAAGACGCTTCTCATCGCTCCTCCGTTATCCTCTTTGCTCCCCATTGGTC
>CAYMTD010000459.1:0-2450 GCA_964393245.1 uncultured Syntrophaceae bacterium | reverse complement strand
GGACTGAGGCCAATAGGTCCAAAACAACGGGAAGAAGCTCTCCTCCAGGTAATGAACTACTTCAAACAAAACCGATCAGAATTCCCTCGAATCATTGAAACTGAAGTGGATGTATCTGTTGAAAAAGATAATTATATCCTCGTAGGGAAAGTTGATCTCTTATTGGGAGGAGATGGAAAGCTCGAACTTCTGGATTTTAAATCTCAACCGCGACCTGCCGAAGATGACGATCGTATATTTTCTTATTACCGGCAACTCTGCACTTACGCCCATATTCTTGAAACAAGAGATGGAAAGCTCCCTGAGAGGGTTATGGTATATTGGACAGCCGAACCCAAAAAAGAAGATGCTCTTATGATTTTTCCCTATGAGCGTAACGTTGTTGATGAGGCCGGAGCGCATTTTGATAAGGTAGTTTCGCAAATTCAAAATAAGGACTTCTTGATACGAAAGCCTCCTGAGCATAAGGTCTGCAAAGAATGCGACCTTCGGGTTTACTGTAGCAGGGAAGGAGTAATAAAAAAATATGAGGAGGGTTAATGGACGGTAAAACGATTAAAAACACCCCTTTAATTCCAGTTGAACGTATAGAACGATCGATCATGTTGATTCGTGGTCAGAAGGTGATGTTGAGTACTGATTTGGCAGAGCTCTATCAAGTCGAACCAAGGGTATTGGTTCAGGCGGTAAAAAGAAATATAGCAAGGTTTCCACAAGATTTTATGTTTCAATTGACGGAAGAAGAATACTCTAACTTGAAATCACAATTTGTGATTTCAAGTTGGGGTGGCGTTCGCCGTGCCAGACCTTATGCTTTCACAGAACAGGGTGTGGCGATGCTCTCCAGTATTCTTCGAAGTAGACGTGCTATTCAGGTAAACATTGAAATCATGAGGGCGTTTGTTCGACTCCGAAGAATGCTTGCGTCTCATGCTGATTTGGCTCGAAAACTGGATGCTCTCGAAAGAAAATATGATGCCCAATTTAAAGTGGTCTTCGATGCCATACGCGAATTAATGAAGCCACCGGAATCCAAAAAGCGGCCGATCGGATTCCTTGTGGAAGAAGCCAAAGTTACTTATACAACAAAGATGAACAAGAATTGAAGTTTAAATTTGGGGGTAAAAGAAAATCATGGCAAAAATCGAAATTACTAAAACTGAGTTGGTGTGGCCGGGGAAATATAATGAGGATGGAACCCGAAAAGAAGTGGAGCGGGTAAACCTTCCTTTTCAGGTTATTGAGACCATCAATGAGACTCGGGCCACAAGAGAAGCTGCCAAAAAACCAAGACAAAAATCGCTTTTTGATATCTGGGAAGCCAAAGAAGGCGATACCTTTGAAGAAGGATGGAAAAACAAGCTGATCTGGGGAGACAACCTTTTAGTGATGAGTTCCCTTCTCGACAAATTCGCTGGAAAGATCGACCTGATTTATATTGACCCACCGTTTGCCACAGGCGCTGACTTCAGAATAAAATTTAAAGTTGGAGACGACGGACTTCGAGTAGCCAAAATGGGTGAATCGCCAGATTTGGAAAAAGCTGCATCTGCGATTGAGGAGAAAGTCTACCGAGATACATGGGGGAAGGGGTTTGAGTCTTATCTTGAAATGCTTAGAGATCGATTATTATTGATGCGAGATTTGCTTTCGGAGCGCGGATCGCTATATCTACATCTAGATCCCAAGATCTCACATCATGCAAAACTAATAGTGGATGAATTATTTGGTGTGGATAAGTTTAAAAACGAGGTCATATGGTGTTACAAAGAACGTGAAAGAATTTTGAATTTCTACAATCCCAAACATGATGTGATCCTTTTCTATGTTAAGTCCGATTCCTTGAATAGGCCTTTCAACTGGAAGGAGGGGTGTGAAGAGTATTCCGAAGTAACGCTATCCAAATTTAAATATGTTGATGAGAAGGGTCATTATCAAATAAGAGGTACGAATACCCAAGGAAGTCCCATCCGAGCAGCAGATGGTTTAACTCCAGAACACGAGAAGAAATATCCGGGTTTGACTTATCGTGACTATTTGGAGGATCGACCTGGGGTTGCACCCAGGGACTGGTGGATAATTCCGATTATTAATAAGGCCGCTGATGAACGACTCGATTACGCAACTCAGAAGCCTGAAGAATTATTGGAGCGAATCATAAAAGTCTCATCGAATAAAGACGACCTTGTAGCAGACTTTTTCTGTGGTTCAGGTACAACCTGTGCTGTATCAGAGAAACTTGGTCGCAGATGGATTGGGTGTGATCTTTCTCGGTGGGCCATTCATGTGACACGGAAACGCCTTTTAGGGATTGAAAACTGCAAGCCTTTCGAAGTACTTAACCTCGGTAAATATGAAAGGAAGTACTGGCAAGGGGTTACATTCGGCGATAAGAAAAAGACTGATCAACAGCTTGCAATTTATCAATATCTTGCCTTCATTCTGAAACT
>CAYMTD010000458.1:0-2454 GCA_964393245.1 uncultured Syntrophaceae bacterium | reverse complement strand
CCCTCTCATAATGTTCCTGAATCAGATGGGAGAAGGCCTTCCCCTCCCTCTCCACTTCCTCTCCTTCCTCGACGAAGATCGCTCCTCTCCCTTTGAAATAGTCGAAGAGTGTTGAGGGGTGCGGATGGGAATCCTCTCCAGCGATATCCCTTGCGGGAAGAAGAAGGGTCTGACGCATCGAACTCTGAGGGAGCGATCGCTGGCTCTCTGTCTCAAACCGTCGGATCGACTCGAGCCGGTCTCCGTCAAATTCGAACCGGAGGGGCTCCTCATGGGGGGGTGCATAGATATCAACGATGGCTCCCCGAATGCTGAAGTCTCCTCTCTCCTCCACCACCCTGACCTGTGTAAATCCATTCTTGTTGAGAAAACGAATCAGATGATCACGATCCACTTCCTGTCCCGCGGCGAGAGAAAGCGTTGATCCCTGCAGATCGGCAGGCGAGAGGACCTTCTGCATTACCGCCTTGATGGGAGCGATGAAAATCGACTGTTCCCCTTTGAGCAGAGAAAACAGGCACTTCACTCTCTCTCGGATGATCTCCGGATGGGGAGCGATCTTATCGTAAGGGAGCGTTTCCCACGGTGGAAAAAGGAGGGAGGGAATGGTTTCATCCTTCTGAAAGAAACGATAGTCCTCGAGAAGGGATTCAGCATCTTGAAGCTGAGGGACGATGATTAAGAAGGGGCCTTTTATCCTCTCCCGCCATAAAGCCAAGACATAGGCTTTGGATGAACCCTTGAGACCGGTCAATCCGATGGACTTCCAAGTCCCCCAGGATTCGGATTCAAGCCACTCTTGAAGCGCCGAAGCCGTTTTCGTTCCTGTCACCATATCGCTCTATTTTTGAAATAATGGAGGGGAAGTGTCAAGGCCTCATCAGCATGGGGCAAAGGGCGGAGAGCATAGAGAAGGTTAGAATGTATTCGGGCGGCTGGGTCCGTCCGGTCGGAGCCGGCTCGCATGGAGTTTTTCGCGTTAACCCAAGTAAATCATTAAACTCAATAAACCGGGTAACTCTCCTCTATCCTCTATCCTCTCTGCCCTCGGCCCTTTGCTTTTTTCGAGCGATAGAATCTTATCCCTCGGAGGGATAGAGGATAGGCGGTTAGGGCAAGAAGGACGGCCAGAATTGAAGAACCGGTCAGAAAGGAGAGAAAGAGACCGCCTTGAGAAGTAACCCGAATCCAGAACTCTGAAACGAGGATCCCTTGGTCCTTACCCAATAGGAAGATTTCCCGAAGGGTTGCCCAATGGAACTCATATCCTATCATCCGCATTCCCACCCAGGTGGCAAGTGTATAGTAAGGAACGAGCCACCACGGCGTGTTTGACCAGACCCCTAAAAGGACAGCCACCCAATTCAACTTAAACAGGAACGCAACAGCCAGGCCGGTCAGCGTATGAAGTCCCAAGAAGGGTGAAAACCCAAGGAAAATCCCGATGGAAAAGGCCAGAGCCGTTCGCTCGGGCGTGTCCTCAATCCGAAGGAGTTTCTTGAGCAATTCTCTAAAACGATGCATCTTGAATGCAACCCTCAGGCATTTTTGAAAGATTACCCAACGAGAAATGTTGGGGAGCCCCACAGCGGGCTCCCTGCATTCCGTTAGACCGCATCAGGCGGCCACGGAGGGCCTCGCTACAACCTTAAAATAGAGACATTCATCCTTAAGAACGCAGTCTGCACATTGAGGTTTCTTGGCTTTGCACACAGATCTTCCATGTTTGATGAGATTGAGATGAAGGGGGAGAGCCTTTCCCTTCGGCACAAGCGGGACCATCCATGAATGAGCCCCCTTTGCATCGATCCCGTCGGGAATGAACCCAAGGCATTTTCCTACCCTCAGAATGTGGGTGTCAATGGGAAAGGCCTCTCTTCCTAAGCCGAAGAGGAGGAGGCAGGTAACCGTCTTCGGTCCAACTCCTTTTAGACTTGACAGGGTTTCCTTGACCTCTTCGGAATCCATTCTTTTCAAAAAAGCTAGGCTCACCTTTCCCTGTCGCTTCTTGAGCCACCGAAGGATATCCACGATGCGTTTCGCCTTCTGTCTTGCAAGTCCTCCGGGCCGAAGGGCTTCCACAATCGCTCTCCGATCTCCGTTCAGCATCTCTTCCCATCGGGGAAATTGGTTTTTCAGTCTCCTGTAGGCCTGATCCCGATTCTGGTCATTTGTATTCTGGGAAAGAATGGTTTGAATCAATACCTCTAGAAGATCGGCCGTTGGCCTCCTCTTGGGAATTCCATACTCCCTTTCCAGAAGAGCGTTGATTCTCTTTATCTTAGCCTTCGTTTGTTTGAGTCCGAAAGGTTTCACAAAAGTGGAGTTTCATACTTGAGCCATGGCCCGCTTGATCCTCTCGCTGAGCTTTCCCCCAAGGAGATCCCTCATCCGCTCCTTTACTCTCCCCACGAACCCCTGATACGTCTCCTTTCCCTCCAGCACCTGAAGATA
>CAYMTD010000457.1:0-2456 GCA_964393245.1 uncultured Syntrophaceae bacterium | reverse complement strand
TGTGATCATTACGATATACAGGCCGGATCCCGATTTGTGGGTCGAATGGAGGATAAGGAGAGACAAAATATGAAAACGTGTCCATTTTGTAAGGGCAATATTGAAATTCGTAGAATCAGTCATATGCATCAATGGGGCGAAGAATTTTATCTTTTTGAAAATATTGAGGCAGAAGTTTGCGGACAGTGCGGAGAAACTTTCTTCCTTCCCGGCACACTTAAAGCTATTGACAAGTTTGTGACCGAAAAGAAGAAAAGTGAAAAAACGATTAGTATCCCGGTCATTGAAATTTCTGATATGATGTAAATACCGAACGATCGGCGGCAAAGGGATCAGTCCATGAATTTAGGAATCATCTACAAGGTAAGGGGTCAGCTCTTAAACCTCAAAATCGAAAAGAGACAGGGTCTGCAGGTTAACCGTTATAAACTTGATCAACACTCGTCATCATCAAGTGGATTGAAAATGATAGAAGGTTGATGGTGGATTAACAACGATAGAAATAGTTCTTCATAAGGGAAAGGGGTGACCCATAATGCCTGATGAGAAAGGGAATCTTTATTTGTTTGAGGCGATTGAGTTGCGGAAGGAATATGACCGGCGCATCAAGCTCCTGGAACAGTTGCTTGGGGGTGAGGAAGGCAAACAGGGCCGTTTATTTCGCAGGAGCGACGAAGAAAAGAGAGAACCAAGTGTGGACCTCGATTTAGACAAGATGGAGGAGAATCTGAAAAACAGTCAAACGAAAAGGGTCAAGCTGAATCAAGCAATCCAGTCGGCGAATTTTGAAGGTAAAATTGAGTATGAGGGAGAAATGATTCCGATCGCAGAGGCTTTGGAACTCCGAAAAAACCTGATATCCGATTTGGAGGTGACCTTTCAACGGGTATTGGATTCCGCCTACACCCGCATCATCCACAAGGAAGAACGAGATATCGTTCACGAACCGAGGCATAGGTTCAAGGAAAGTTATGAGGAGTTCCAGAACACACTGAAGAAATTGCGGAATCTTGTGATAAAGATTCATAAGGCTAACCATGCCTATTGTGTCAACTTCAAAGATGAATGAGATGGGAGAGACAGGGAGGCAAGCGCGAAACTGCTGCAAAGCAGAGTAGCCCGAAACCCAATAGCGTAAATTGGGGGTGGTGATGCTATTTATCCACCTAAAACAAGAATAGCGGTTGGGGCAGAACCTAACACACTTACAACTCATGATTCATCGAATGACCCACTTGTAACTTTACGTCTGACCCTTTACAAGATGGCCTCGCGTCTCTCTCAAAAACAAATACCTTTGACAAATTGGTGTCAGACAATCATAATTGGGTGCCCTTTGGGGAATTCTACCAGGCCATTCGAAAAAGCGGGACGTTCATGAAATTTTGAATTTTTGGATCGTCCCTCCGTACCGTTATATTCGATCAAACTTTTCAGCTTGGGCAAGCAATAAAATCTTAAGGAACTTTCTTAAATCCCATTCCGGCCTGCTCAAAATGTTCATCTCCGGTCAAAACGAGTTTTATATCTAATCCTTTCATGATCGCCATCGATGTAAAGTCAGTAAACGAAATCATTGGTTTGTCGACGAATCTTAACCGAAGCTGTTTGGCTTCCTCGAACCTTTCCCGAGAAATCCATTCCAAGTTCAGATATCCTTTCTCAAAGGATTCACTAAGAAGCGTCAGCGAGGCCTTTGCCAAGTCAAAAGGTAAGCGACGAAAGAGCAAAGTAATGGTTTCATTAAGCACGTAGTCCGTGGTGTAGACCTCTCCTTTTTGGAGGCGGAAATTACGATAAAAACGATTTACCTATGTATGTCTTGGTTCACGCTTATTATGGATGACTATCCAACCCCAGGTATCAATAAAAAGCTTGTTTTTTATCACCCGTATAGCTCCTGATCAATCTGTTGTGAAAAAGGTTCCACGCTGGCAATTCCCATCAGTTTTAGGATAGGGTCCCTCTTGGGTAAGATTCTGTTTTTTTTAGGCAATCCCTTATATCTCCGTCTTGTAATGAACTCAACAAAATCTGAAATTTCTTGAATGTCATTTTCAGAGACCTTTTCCAGCTTTTCTATGACCCTTTTCTTTAATGTTAGAGTATTTTCCACTGTCTTCATACTTTTTTATCTCCTTCGGTGATAAGCACTAAAAGTGCTGGCATTGGTGGAAACAAAAAGGGGGACAGGCCCCTTTTGGGTAAAAATTATTTCAACCCGTATCGTTTGGCAAAATCCTCAACAGGAATCGACTTTTCGAGGTCGATCTTTCGCATCCGAAGGATAGAATCCTCGCGCAACTCAGGTTCTTCAATCAAGGTTTTCTTGATTTGAGCTATATCACGCTTTAAGTTACTAACTTTGTCAAATAGAGTTTTGAGAGTGATCTGCTTCATAGACAGGGCCTCCTAATGTATATCAGCGCCTTATACATCATTACCATTTCCGCAAA
>CAYMTD010000456.1:0-2463 GCA_964393245.1 uncultured Syntrophaceae bacterium | reverse complement strand
CCTTGGGAATGGAGATTTTCTTCTTTCCATTGAGTGTCGGGATTTCTATCTCTGCCCCTAAGGCGGCCTGTGGAAAACTAATAGGGATTTGACAGACAATATCGTCACCTTCTCTTGAGAAGAAATCATGGGGCTCGACATAGATAAATACGAACAGGTCTCCTGGGGGCCCCCCTCGTTCTCCTGTCTCCCCCTCGCCGCGAATCCTCAGTTTTGACCCCATATCAACGCCAGGTGGTACCTTAATCTGGATCTTTCTATTCTTTCTTACCTTTCCCGCTCCCCGGCACTCCTTGCACGGATGAGGGATGTATTTTCCGTCTCCGTGGCAGTGATTACAGGTCGTGCTGATTGTAAAAAAACCTTGGGAACGCGTGACTTGACCTGTACCCCTGCAGCTTGGGCATTGTGTGGGATAGGTTCCAGCTTTTGCCCCGGTTCCATTGCACTCTTCGCATGTAACGTTCTTGGGTATTTCAATTTCCGTTTCCTTGCCGAAAGCCGCTTCGTAGAATGAGATTTTCAGATCATATCTCAGGTCAGCCCCCTGGCGGGCTCTCGTTCTTCGCTTGTAAGGACTTCCGAAGCCAAAGAAGTCTTCAAAGATATCTCCGAAAGCTGAAAAGATGTCATCAAAACCTCTGAATCCGGTGAAACCCGTCCCTCTCAACCCCTCGATTCCGTACCGGTCGTAGATCTCTCTTTTCTCAGGGTCCCTCAGGACTTCATAGGCTTCCGAAGCCAATTTGAATTTTTCCTCCGCTTCCTTATTCCCGGGGTTTCGATCCGGATGGTATAGCATCGCAACTTTCCGATAGCTTTTCTTAATCTCCTCTTCTGATGCGTCTCTCGAAACACCGAGAATTTTATAATAATCCTTGTCTTCCATAGCTAACTCAGAAAGGGCCTTGTGTCCAAAATCATTTTACATATTTTGTCATTCCGGACCTGATGATGTAAGAATCTTTTTAGCCCTTTCACCGGCCAACCCAGCCGCACCCGGCTCCTTAACCCAAAAACTTTGGACCTATTTATTATATTCCTCCAGAATTTTTCCTGTCCTCCCCTTTTCGACGATCTCGTCCATTTTCGACCCAAGATCGACACCTAACTCCCTCATCCTTTTTTTTGCCCAGAGCCCAATATTTCTGGAGTCCCTATAATAATCTTCTCCCTGAGGTTTTGAGGTATCAAGATTGGCCAATCGCGATTCTTCGGTCTGGTGGACTGAGAAACAGGACAGTAACCTGGTTAGGTTCTTGCTCTTACAGTACTTGCATTGGGCCTGGCTAACAACCTTCGGGTTTAAGAAGAGGTGACTAAATTCTCTCTTGCATTGATTACAACGGTATTCATAGATGGGCATATCTACCCCGTTAAGAGGCTGGCGCTTGCTCGGTTAGAAATTCACTTTCCCTTACTTTTGGCCTTCTTTTTTACTTCTTTCTTCTTTGACGATGATTCTCCCTCGTGTTTGGACTCAACTTCTCCCGAGTGCTCTAACGTTTCTTGAGGATTAAATACCTTGTCCCTGACATCGGGCAGTTTGGCTAAATAGGTTTCATAATCTTTCGGAGTGACGACACCAGCCTTCACATTTCTCTCGATATTCCTGATGTCGAATTTTTTCTGTTCATCCGTGTGCATATCCAACTCCTCAGATTCGGCTATTAAAAATTAGCATAATTTAGGATTAGGTTCAAGGGTTTTTATAACTCATTGAAATTAAAATTGAATCCAGACTAACTTCCGCTGAAATTTTCCGAGTACATTTTTGAATTTTATGCTGTACAAAAATGTTGACATTGGCGAAATTTTCTATAATAATAGCCTGTCGCTCATGATGGCGGAAATGGATTTCATAATTTAGCAATTGAACTGAATACTTCATCTAATCAATTCAGTTTTTCAGATTAAGCTATGGAAAAGAGAAGAGTAGTTATTACCGGAATGGGAGTAGTTGCCCCCAACGGCATCGGCATCGATAACTTTTGGGACTCCTTAGTCCACGGACGGTCCGGGGTTAGAAAAATCACCCATTTTGATGCCTCGAGCTATCCTTCTCAAATAGCTGCCGAGGTTCCTGATTTTGATCCGACCGATTATATGGATCCAAAGACTGCCAAAAGACTTGGTAGATTCGCGCAATTTGCTTTGGCAGCGGCTCAAATGGCCGTAGAAGACTCAGGTATAGATTTCAGCCAAGAAAATCCTTACAGGGCTGGAGTCATTGTTGGGACAGGGATTGGGGGAGGAGATATTATTGAGGCCCAAACTGCTATTTTCCATGAAAAAGGTCTTAAGCGACTAGACCCGTTCGGAGCAATATCAATTTGTACACATTCTGCTAGTGGGGCAATTAGCTTAAAGTTTGGTCTTAAAGGCTTTAATACCACGATTTCGTCAGGTTGCAATTCAGGATTGGACGCAAGCTATTTAGCCTATAATGCAATTAAATTAGGG
>CAYMTD010000455.1:0-2464 GCA_964393245.1 uncultured Syntrophaceae bacterium | reverse complement strand
GTCTGCATATCGTGATCCACTTTGATAAAGGGAGAGAGCAGCCCGTCTGTTTCCATCTCCAGCCGCCTGGTGGGGGAAAGTTCGTAAGAGTTGAAGTCCAAAAGAACCTTCTCAGAATGTATACTGTGCGGACCTTTTCGATTTCGGAGGGTTAATCCCCGAAGGTGTCCCTCCCCCCAATATTTTTCCACCCATCCTCGAAGGATATCTTCTCGATCCTCTCCTTCACCTTCCCCTTCAATGACGAATACCAAGGGAGATTGGCCCGCATTTAATTCTCTGATCAAGGCGATGAGGTTTTGGACCTTTGGGCTTCCCACGATCACCAACCTTGGGTGCCACCGTTTGCTCAAAAGGTTCTTGAGATGGAAGACGATAAATTCATAACCCATGCTCGTCACTTCCAGCCCCTTGCCGAGGTAATCCCTCTCATTCACCAGAACCTTGATCCCAGCCGCTATGATCACCGCCAGTGAGCGGAACTCCTTCCCATCAGAGGTGAAGACCTTCTTGATCTCACCGTGAGGATTGATACGGGTCACCCTTCCATGATGAATTCCTATCTCGAGGGCCTCCACGTCCTTCAGAAGTCTCCGAACAATGTCCGTCCCTTTCATCTTCCACGAGGGACCCGTGAAGATGCATCCCCGCCAGCTCGCTAACCCGCCGAGGTAGGAATTCTCGATCAAGAGCGTACTGCAAGGGATGGCCTTGTACCGCTTGACCCATCGGGTTCGGATAGCCGCATTAAGACCCGCCGGTCCTCCTCCCACGACGATGACATCATAATCATAACGCATGGGTTTCCCTCCGGAGATAGGGAATGAGCCCTCCGGCCTCCAGGATCTTCCTGACATGAATATCCAAGGGTGAAAAAGAGATGCATTTCCCACCCTCGAGATCGAGCCGTCCCTCTTTAAAGTTGAGGTGGATGTAATCTCCATCTCTGGCCAGCGATTGAATCTCTCTGCATTCCAAAGCCGGGATGCCGAGATTCACCAGACTGCGCATGAAGATCCTTGCAAAGGATGCAGCGACCACGGCCCTGACACCAAAATTTCTAAGCCCCCTCACCGAAGTCTCACGACTTGAGCCGCAACCGAAATTCTGTCCCGCGACAATGATCAATCGATCCGCCAAAGCATTGCCTCTGAGGTCAGCCCCCAGCCTCTCCATTCCTTCCTTGATTCCCTCTTCTACTCTCTCTGCATCCAGACTGAAGAAGGATGAGGGGTGGAGGACATCGGTATTCACATGATCTCCCAATTTCCAGACTCGACCTGAGATGATCTCGGGGAGACCCATTATATCACCTCTCTCGGATCGGTGATCCTTCCTGTCAGCGCGGAGGCAGCCGCAGTCAGGGGAGAGGCGAGATAAACCTGGGAAGAGGGATCTCCCATCCTTCCTTGAAAGTTTCGGTTCGACGTACTGAGGCACTTCTCTCCTGATCCAAGAATTCCTTTGTCAATGCCTCCACAAGGACCACAGCTCGGATTAAGAATCACTCCCCCTGCTTCCATAATGGTCTGAATGTATCCCTTTTCAATGGCCTCCTTGTATATGTTTTGTGAGGCCGGAGTAACCAGAAGTCTCGTGCCTGCGGCAACCTTTCGTTCTTTAAGAATGCGAGCTGTCACCTCCAGATCCCTTAGTCTCCCCCCCGTACAAGAGCCGATGAAAATCTGATCCATCACTTCGCCTTTGACCTTTTCCACATCCACCACCCGGGCAGGACTGTGCGGAAGGGCAACCTTGGGCTTAAGCGATGAAAGGTGCAACTCCAGGCATTTCGCATAGTCGGGCTCCTTTTGGGCGAAGAGTTCGCTTTGGCGTGAATGGCCATCTCTTTGCTTCAAGTACTTTTTCGTTATTTTGTCTGGATAAAAAAGGCCGTTCTTCGCCCCTCCTTCGACGATCATATTGCAGATGGCGAACCGATCATCCATTGGAATCGTCTCGGTGAGGTCATAAAATTCAACGGCCTGGTTAAGAAATCCATCCTCCCCGAATCTCCCCAGAAGCTCCAAAATGACATCTTTTCCCATGAGATAAGGAGGCAGTTTCCCGTTGAGATCAATTCGTATTGCTTCAGGAGGTTTGAGCCATGTCCTGCCTGTCATAAGCGTGTAAAGAATATCCGTAGAACCCATTCCCGCTGCGAAACACCCGAGGGCTCCGGCAGTGGTCGTGTGGGAATCGGCTCCGAGGACAAGCATTCCGCGCCTGAGCCAGAGACCTTCCACCAGAAGCTGATGACAGATTCCCTGATATACGAGAAAGTAAGGGAGTTTCTCTTCGGTTGCGTACGAGATGACCTTCTTTGCAATATTGGCCCGTTCAACAGTTGACGGAGGCGCAAAGTGATCGACGGTCACCAGAACCTTTTCCTCATCCCAGATCCGGCCACCCAGTTCTTTTAGTTGGGATAGCAGAAGAGCAAAGGTCGGGTCAGGTAAGAGAA
>CAYMTD010000454.1:0-2471 GCA_964393245.1 uncultured Syntrophaceae bacterium | reverse complement strand
CCCATCGGGAGAACCTCGATTATCTTAGAACCAAAGCCAAGAAGATGGGCCACCTCCTGTCGATCAAATCGGGAGAGTAGTTTTCCAATGTTCAATGCAAAGTGCAAAATCAACAAGTATCATTCAAGAATGTTTTGCTGACACGGACCACGGGCACGGACACTTTTTTTGGCACAAGAAAGGAGAAAAACATGGCGAGAACCCTCGAAGGTAAGTTGATTGCCAAGGGGCTGAAGTTCGGAATTGTCTTGAGCCGGTTTAACAATTTCATCGCTGAAAGACTTCTGGAGGGTGCCTTGGACGCTTTGAAACGGAGCGGGGCGGAAGAAGAGGATTGCGCCGTGGCCCGGGTTCCGGGGGCCTTTGAAATCCCTCTGGCTGCGAAGAAGATGGCGAAGAGCGGGCGGTATGATGCCATCATCTGCCTGGGATGCGTGATTCGAGGAGCCACGCCTCACTTCGAGTATATCGCTACGGAAGTGACCAAGGGAATCGCCCACCTCTCTCTCGAGAACGAAATCCCAATCTCCTTTGGAGTGTTGATTACGGATACCATTGAACAGGCCATCGAAAGGGCAGGGACGAAAGCAGGCAACAAAGGATTTGATGCGGCAATGTCTGCCATTGAAATGGCCAACCTCATGAAGGAGATCGGAAAAGGAAAAGGGTAACCTTGTCTTGGGAAAAAGAAGAAAGTCGAGGGAGTCCGCCCTCCAAGTTCTTTATCAACTGGATATCACGAAGCAAGGGGGACCGAAGGCAATCCCGCAATGGCAAACACATTTTTCATCGAGCAGAGAGAAAGATGAGTTTACGGAGCGGATCGTCCTTGGCGTTCTGGAGCATATCCGGGAAATCGATCAACTGATCGAACGATTTTCGGAAAACTGGCGACTGGATCGGATCAATTTTATCGACCGAAATATTCTCCGCATGGCTATCTTTGAACTTCTCTATTGCGATGAGATCCCTCCAAAGGTCACGTTGAATGAAGCCATCGATCTTGGGAAAAAATACGGATCTGAAGATTCAGGGAGTTTCATCAATGGCATCTTGGATCGCATCCTCAAGGAAGCGATCCACAAACCCATCCAACCAAAACAAGTTTCAAAATGAAAAAGAACCCCTCGCCCCATCCCTCTCCCCTGGGGGGAGAGGGGAAGAGTGAGGGGCGTTTGGTTGTTTGGAGATTTGGTCATTCGAATTTATTTGGGATTTGGAATTTGGTGCTTGGGATTTAACTCTATGGACATCATTCTCTCCATCGAAGACGTTGACCTTCAAGAATGTGACCTTCTGGTGACCGGCTTCTTTGAGGACGAGAGACCCCTCAAAGGGACATGCGGCCTGATTGACTGGAGACTCAACGGGATGTTATCCCGCCTCCTGCAAGAAGGGAGAATGACCGGAGAGTGGCAGGAGACGACTCTTATCCCCTCCCGAGGGAGATTGACGCCGCCTTTCATCCTTCTTCTGGGGCTGGGAAAGGTCAGGGATTATAGTACCCTGCGTCTTCGGGCTCTCTTTCCACGTCTCTTTGAAACCTTGAGGAACCTAAGATCATCCACGATATGTCTCTCTTTTCCTACAAACGAGAAATATAATGTGGATTGCGGAAAATCTGCAGAGGTTCTCTTGGAGGGGATGGCGGATTGTTTTGACTTAGGCTTTTCCTCAGATGAAGAATGGCCGAGCAGGCTCCAACTTTTCTTTGCAGTGGAGGAGGAAAAATTCCCTGAAATCCTCCTAGGCGTTCAAACCGCTCAGTCAATCCTAAGAGATCGTCTGAAGATTAGGATCTTTACTGCCTCAGAGAAAAGGGCGAGAGCAATTCTTTGAAACTTACCGTTCGGACGCCGCTATCTTTCCTTTAAAATATTGAAGCGTCCTCCTAAGCCCCTCCTCCCGACTCACCCTGGGTTCCCACCCTAAGACTCTTTTTGCCTTGCTGATATCGGGCTGTCTCACCTTCGGATCGTTTAGAGGTAATGGATGGAAGACGATCCGGCTCCTGCTTCCTGTCAATCTTACTATTTCTTTTGCAAAGTCTAAGATCGAGATTTCTTCGGGATTGCCGAGGTTTATAGGTCCGGCCTCATCGGAATTGAGAAGCCGCACAATCCCATCGACCAGATCGTCCACGTAACAGAAACTCCGGGTTTGGGACCCGTCGCCGTAGACCGTAATGTCTTCTCCCCTGAGCGCCTGAACCATGAAGTTGGGCAGGGCCCTTCCGTCGTCGAGGCGCATCCGAGGGCCATAAGTATTGAAGATGCGCGCAATTCGAGTTGGGACACCATGCGTCCGATGGTAGGCCATGGTGATGGCCTCTGCGAATCGTTTCGCTTCATCATAGACCCCCCTCGGCACAACCGGATCCACATTTCCCGGGTAAGATTCGGATTGAGGATGTTCCTTCGGGTCTCCATAGACCTCAGAAGTCGAGGCCAGGAGGAACCGCGCTCCCTTCT
>CAYMTD010000453.1:0-2472 GCA_964393245.1 uncultured Syntrophaceae bacterium | reverse complement strand
GTTTGGAATTCCCAAGAAGGACTCTTTTTGAATCAACCATTGCTTCAATGCCATAGCCTGCAATGGCTCGAAAATCTTTTGTATCTAAGAGTATTAAGTTTTCCTCTTTGGCCTTATTCACAATTGACTCACCCAGAGGATGCTCAGATCCTTTTTCGGCGGAGGCAGCTAAGGTCAAGATCTCTTTTCTCGAAAACTTTTCCGATTCGATGATGTCCGTCACCGAAGGTTCGCCTTTGGTCAATGTGCCGGTTTTATCCAAAACAATGGTATTTAATTGGTGAGCCGTTTCCAAGGCCTCTGCGCCCCTGATCAGAATCCCATTTTCCGCCCCTTTTCCCGTCCCCACCATGATGGAAGTGGGGGTGGCCAACCCCAGGGCACAGGGACAGGCAATAATGAGGACAGCAATGAAATTGAGAAAGGCATAGGTCAGGGCTGGACGAGGGCCGAAGAGATACCAAATAAAAAAGGTTAGGATAGCACTCCCAATCACGACCGGAACAAAGTAACTGGCAATCACATCCACCAAACGAGCGATGGGAGGTTTCGAGCCCTGGGCCTCCTGTACCAGACGGATGATCTGGGAGAGGACCGTATCCTTTCCAACCTTCGTTGCCTCAAACCTAAATGTACCTGTTTTATTGATCGTAGCACCGATCACAACCGCTCCCGCCTTCTTCTCAACAGGTAAGGACTCTCCTGTCACCATGGATTCGTCGACTGAAGAGTAACCCTCCTTGACAACACCATCCACGGGGATTTTCTCTCCAGGTCGCACAATAACGATATCGCCTGGGATCACCTCATCCACGGGGATATCTGTTTCATCCCCATCTCGAACAACCCTCGCTGTTTTGGGCTGAAGGCCGATTAGCTTTTTGATAGCCTCTGAAGTCCTGCCTTTGGCTCTTGCTTCCAAAAACCTTCCTAATAGGATAAGAACGATAATTGCCGCGGAGGTATCAAAATAGACATCGAGCATCAATCCCTTCACCATAAAAAGGTGGGGAAAGAGGATTGCAATCAGACTGTACAGATAAGCGGCTGAGGTTCCCACAGCGATCAATGTATTCATATCGCTAGTCTTATGCCTGGCAGCCTTCCAAAATCCAACAAAGAATGGCCAACCCGCCCAGAATTGAACAGGGGTTGCCAGCAAGAACTGAATGAAGAAATTCATTCCTTTCGAAAGGCCAAACCATCTCTCAAGCCAGAAGGCACCATACATGAGAATGAGAATAGGGGCAAGGAGGATAGCTCCTGTGATGAACTTCCATTTTATTCGGGAGAGTTCCTTTTTTCTCGCAAGCCTCTCTTTCTCAACGATATCCTCTTCTTTCACTTCCAGAACCTGATAACCGGCTTCTTGAACGACCTTCTTGAGATCCCTGATGGTTACCTCGCCAGAAATATATTCGACCAATGCTCTCTCCATAGCGAAGTTGACATTCACACCGACGACACCCTTTAAAGAACTCAAAGCCTTCTCCACCCTGTTCACACAGGAGGCACAGGTCATCCCTTGGATAGGAAGAATCGTCTTCTCCATCTTTGCTCCGTAACCTAGGTCCTTCACTTTTTCGATTAAATGGGAGAGGTCGGTTTGGGCGGGGTGAAAGACGACGGTCGCCTTCTCCGCAGCAAAATTGACGCTTGCCTCTGAGACGCCCTCCACACTGGCTAAGCCTTTCTCAATTCGCGCCGCACAACTCGCGCAAGACATTCCTGTAATGGTAAGGTCTACGCGCTCTAACTGCTCTGGATGTTCTGATCCCATAGGTAACTCGATTCCATTAAAAGTTTAACTGGTTAAATCCCAATAACCAAATTCCCTACCTGCGGCAGGCAGGCAAGCCCCAAATAAATACCAATGACCAATTTCCAAATTAAGAATGACCAGCCGATATAATAAATCAGCCATGTTTTGGTATTTGAGTATTGGGCATTGGAGCTTATTTGGTTATTGGTGCTCGGAGCTTGGTTATTTTATTTCATAGTATATCCCGGCAGGTATCTTTTGATTTCCTCTCTTAACAAGAACGATTACCTGATACTTTCCTTTGTCAGGAAGGTTAACGTAGGCATCGTAACTGTTCATCTCTCCTTCAAACTTCATGCTCTTGATCTGATCTTTGCCTTTAGGGTCGATTACCTTCATGGTGATTTGAGCATCCGTAATTTCCTTTTGGGTCTTCTGGTCCTTCAACAGAACGGTAATATTGTGAGTTGTTCCTGCCTCAACATCCCCCTTCATCTTCATATCCTTGAGCATCTTCTTGTGTTCCTCGTTGACCATGATCTGGAAAGTCACCTTGACCCCCTCAACGAGAACCTCCCTGGTCTCCATCTTCATCGACCCGCCCGACATTCCTCCATGTCCATGCTGGGCAAAGGAAAGTGATGGAAGGAAAAACAAACCTATGAGAAACATAATCGAAACGAACCTAACCTTCTTCATAAGATCCTCCT
>CAYMTD010000452.1:0-2480 GCA_964393245.1 uncultured Syntrophaceae bacterium | reverse complement strand
GGTCTCAGCTCTCAGCAGAGCAATCAGAATGACAGAGAGGGTTGCATAAATGCAAGCATACATTGGCGTGTAACCGGCTATCATGAAGTAGACGATCACGATCAACGGGAAAAAGAGATGCCCCTTGGCCAACATCACCGATTGAAACCGGGGTCTCTCCTCTTTAGGAACGCCCAGGAGACCTGTTCTCCCGGCCTCGAAGTGGATGGCCATGAAGAGGGCAAAATAGTAAAGCAGTGCTGGAATAGCAGCATGGAGACAGATCTGAATATATGGAATCCCTGTATATTCGGCCATGACAAAGGCGGCCGCACCCATGACCGGAGGCATGACCTGCCCACCCGTGGAGGCTGTAGCTTCGACCGCTGCTGCAAAATCCCTCTTAAAACCCGTCCTTTTCATTAAGGGAATGGTCAACCACCCATCTACCATCACATTGGCCACTGCGCTTCCCGATATGGTTCCGAAAAGCGCAGAGGAGACACAGGAGATTTTTCCTGGTCCCCCTTTGGCACCGCCCACCAAGGAATTGGCAAAATCCATGAAGAACTTCCCTGTTCCCGACTCTTCCAAAAAGGCTCCAAAGATAACGAAGAGGATTACATAGGTGGCAGATACCCCTAAGGGGATACCAAAGATTCCTTCTGTTGTTAGATAGAGTTGGTCGATAATCACTTCGAGACTAAACCCTGTATGCCGCATCAGCCCCGGTAAATATTTGCCGAAGATGGCGTATAAAAGGAATGCGGTTGCTGTGATCGGTAGGGCCAATCCTATCACCCTCCGTGAAGCCTCTAAAAGGATCAGGGTGAGGATTACCCCCATTAAAAAATCCCAACTGCTCAGTGATTGGACATAAGGATATCGAGTTACCACGTACTCATAATTCAGGAAGATATGACCGAGGGATGCCAGGGTTAATAGGATGAAAAAAACAGCAGAAAGGAATCTCCCCCTGCTTTGCTTGGTTCCACTGGTCATCCCCAGAAAGAAGATCAAGAGGAGCGTGAAGGTGAGGTGGATTGAGCGATGCATCATCGCCTCCGGTGCACCGAAAGCCCCGGCATATAGGTGATATGCTGACATCAGAATGGCAATGACCGCCGTTCCCTTTTTTATAAGGCGGATGAACTTTTCCATGAATTCTCCCAAAAGACGAGGCGGGACCGGTCAGATCCCGCCTCCGACTAACTCAATGGAACAGACCTTGATGGAAGAGCCAGGAGAAGAAGATTTATTTGATGGCACCCACTTCCTTATAATATTTCAATGCACCTGGATGGAAGGGGACCCCTATATCAAGTGCAAGGTCTTTAGCCCTTACACCCTTCATATCTTTCACCACATCGGACAATCGTCCCACATTTTCTGAAAGAACCTTTGTGATCTTATAAACTAATGTCTCAGGAAGTTTCGCGCCGATGACAAGGTGAGTGAAGTATCCTACCGTTGGGACATCGTAATTCACGCCAGAGTATGTCCCTGCCGGAATGACCCTTTTAAGGTATCCGACATTCATCTTCTGAAGTTCCTTGATCCTATCGTCCGGTAGAGAAAGAAGGCGGATCTTCTTCGCTGTAGCGAGATCAATTATGGAGGATGCAGGGATGGTTGTCCCCGGGAGGAAACAATCAGCATGACCATCCTTCATCAAGGCCACAGAATCTGTATAACTCACATAGTTCACCTTGCTCATTTCCTTGTATGAGAGACCGTAAACTTCGAGAACCTGTCTCGTCAGCAATTCTCCGGTAAAGCCCTTTGGTCCAGGACAGATGGCCTTCCCTTTTAAATCGGCTACTGTTTTGATCCCCGAATCCTCTAAGACGACCATCTGGAAGTATTGGGGATAGAGGTTCGCCAGTTGCATCACATTCTTTGTGGGTGCCTTGAAGGGATCTCTCCCTGCCACGCCGTCCACACTGGAGGAGGAGTTCCCGAAACCGATGTCCGCCTTCCCCTCTTCGACACCTACGACATTTGCGATGCCGCCCCCCGGGACCACGGAAACCGTTGATCCAGGGATGTTCTTCTGGATTAGCTCCGCAATCGCACCACCCAGCGGATACCACGATCCCCCCATAGGCCCTGTCATCATCTTTAGGTCAACCTTTTCCTGACCAAATGCAAAAACCGGAACCATTAGACAAATTATTAGAACGACGAATCCTTTCATAATTCTTCCTCCTCGTATAATGTATTTGTTCCTGTAAATCCGATTCAATAGTTCTTTGTCATTCTGAACTTGGTTCAGAATCTAATACAAACACAATAAGTAATTTGTCATTGGGAGGAGCTGGGCGACGAAGCAATCCCATGAAAAACGAGATTGCCACGCCCTTCGGGCTCGCAATGACAACGTGCGGTGCTAAAATATTTAATGCGTTTGCATTAACAAAGAGACCTTGAAATGAATTCAGGGTGACACTGAACTACCCTCGCCTTGAAGGCGAGGGGTTCCGAATACATGTCGACTTCAA
>CAYMTD010000451.1:0-2483 GCA_964393245.1 uncultured Syntrophaceae bacterium | reverse complement strand
AAAGTATACCGAATAATTCCCCTTTGTCAAGTAAAATTTTATGCTTAATCCAATTTTTTCCTTAACTTATCCAAAACCCAATATATGAGTAAAAAGTTTTCCATCCACCCAATATTTAGTTCTTTAAAATTTGAAATTGCCTATTTGTTGGGCAAGATTTTCCACTCTCCTCTTATAATCGCTCAATTACGGATGCTTTCCATCGGTACAGGGAGGCTTTAGATTCCCTGTTTAACAGATTCAATTGTGGCGCTTCCTTCCTTCCCACCGTTCGATTTGACAAGGCTCCGCAACCTGTCTAAAATGATTTCGAGGTCAGAAATGGTGACAGAAGCTATTCGGAAGAAGGTAGACAAGCTTCGGGAGGAGATTGAATACCATGATTACCGCTACTATATCCTCGACCAGCCTGAGATCTCCGATGCGCAGTACGACCGACTGATGAGGGAGCTGGAGAAGCTAGAGGAGCAGCATCCCGAACTTCGCACCCCAAACTCCCCCACCCAGAGGGTTGGGGCTCCTCCCCTGGAAGAATTCGAAATCGTCAGACACACCCTTCCCATGCTCAGCCTCGCCAATGCCTTTGATGAGGCCGAGGCAAGAGAGTTTGACAAGCGGGTAAAGAAGTTCCTCGAAACCTCCTCCGACGTTGAGTATGTCACAGAACCGAAGCTCGACGGCCTCGCGGTTGAACTCGTTTACGAAAGGGGGCAGTTCGCCGTTGGCTCAACACGGGGGGATGGGGTGAATGGTGAAAACATCACTCAGAACCTTCGCACCATTAAGACCATTCCTCTTCAACTCATTCGAAAGGAGAGCCCGATTCCGGAACGGCTGGAGGTCCGAGGTGAAGTGATCATGCAGCTGAAGAGGTTTAGGGAGCTCAATCGAAAGCGGGAGGAATTGGGAGAGCCTCTCTTTGCGAACCCAAGAAATGCGGCGGCTGGGTCAGTTCGGCAACTCGATTCAAAGATCACGGCAGGGCGCCCCCTTGAGATCTATTGCTATGGCATTGGCGAAGTTAGAGGTCGAACCTTCAAAACTCACTGGGAGATCCTTCAGACCTTTCCCAAATGGGGCCTGAGGACGAATCCCAATATTCGAAGATGCAGGAATATCGGGGAGGTCATCGAATACTATCATGAAATGAATGAAAAAAGAGAGAAGCTTCCCTATGAGATCGATGGCGTCGTCATCAAGGTGGATCGTCTCGATCTTCAATCGAGGTTGGGCGAGATCGCTCGAAGCCCCCGTTGGGCCCTGGCCTTTAAATTCCAACCCAAACAGGAGACCACAAGAATCTTAGACATCATCGTTCAGGTTGGAAGGACCGGTGCCCTTACTCCAGTGGCGGTGATGGAGCCTGTGAAAGTGGGCGGTGTAGAAGTCAGCCGCGCAACGCTCCACAACCAGGATGAGATCGATAAGAAGGATGTGAGAGTTGGCGACACGGTGGTCATTCAAAGGGCGGGAGACGTGATTCCAGAAGTAGTTCAAGTGATCGAATCCAAGCGGACCGGGAAAGAGAAGAAATTTAAGATGCCGTCGAAATGTCCGGTTTGCGGCTCCGAGGTGATCAAAGAAGAGGCCATCCACCGGTGCATCGGCCTCGACTGCGCTGCCCAATTGAAAGGCCGGATCAAGCACTTTGCCTCCAAGCGGGCGATGGATATCGAAGGCCTTGGGGTCAAATTGATCGAACAGTTGGTGGATAAGGGTCTGGTCAAGGATGTGGCGGATATTTACTATATTGAAAAAGAACAGCTCATCGAACTTGAACGAATGGCAGACAAATCAGCCCAAAACATCATCGATGCCATTGAGGCAAGCAAAACAAAACCGTTATCAAAATTCCTCTATGCTCTTGGCATCCGTCACGTAGGTGAAACCACGGCAGAAGACCTAGCCCGCCGTTTCTCACGACTGGACGATTTCTTCCACCTTTCGGAGGAAGACCTCAGGGAAGTCGAAGGGATAGGTCCCGAAGTGTCGGCCAGTGTGGTTCAATTCTTCAGAGACAAAAAGAATAAGGAATCCATCGAACGGCTGAAGAAGGCCGGGGTGACGGTGATCGAACCGAAAATGAAGGAAAGGGGGAAACTTACTGGAAAGACCTTCGTCTTCACGGGTGCTTTGAAGTCTTTCGGAAGAGACGAAGCGAGAAATCTTGTCGAATCCCTGGGCGGAATGACTGCCTCGAGCGTATCGAAGAAGGTCGATTTTGTCGTCGTGGGAGAGGACCCCGGCTCCAAATTGGATAAAGCCAGGGAATTAGGAATCAAGACCCTCACCGAAGAAGAATTCAAGAAGATGATTAGCTAAGGAGAATATATTTTCGTGTCATAGTTAGACAAGGCAAAAATGTTATGATTAAAGCAAGTACAAAGAAAGAAAGGAGACAGACAGTGCGCGTAAAGTAGTATGATTGGGGTCACCCATTAAAAGGCACCCATTAAAAGGCACCCATTAAAAGGCACCTGTCA
>CAYMTD010000450.1:0-2487 GCA_964393245.1 uncultured Syntrophaceae bacterium | reverse complement strand
TGGGACGATAGCATTCGAAGGCAATCCGTTCATTCCAGTCGTGAAAGGGATGAGCGCTTTCCTCGGTCTCGATCGCCTCGAGCCAGGGATTCTCCCTGGGGGGCTGATAAAAATGACCGTGAATCGTTACGAAGGTATCTTTCATCTTTCTTGAATTCGACACAATCTATATTTGATGCATTCGTAAAAAGCCCAAAAAAGAGGAAAGGTCATGCTGAACTTGATTCAGCATCTAAAAAAATCAAACACTTAAGAGACCCTGAAACAAGTTCAGGGTGACAAAACAGACTTGTTACGAGACCAACATCTTTAAACTTGCTTCTTCCCCCTGTCCCCCTATCTCCCCATCTCTTGCGTCTCCCTATCTCCTCATCTCTTCTGTTTAGCGTCAAAGAGGCGTTTCTTGATTTGGCCGATCTGTTTGGTCACGGGGATCTCTTTCGGGCAGACCTCGGTGCACTTCCACAGGGTCTGACAGCCCCATGCTCCGTCCTTGCCGTCGAGCAGGGGGATTCTCTCTTCAGTGCCCTCATCCCTTGAATCGAAGAGATATCGAAAGGCCCGCACCAATGCAGCAGGTCCCACATAATCCTTTGTTTCTTCATTCTGATTAACGGGACAGGCAGCCGTGCAGCAGGCGCAGAGGATACAGCGGATGGCATCTTCAAAGAGATGCTGCTCTTCTGGAGACTGTCTTCGTTCCCGATCAGGCGGAGGGCTCTCCGAGATCAAGTAGGGTTTGATCGAATAATATCTTTCCCAGAAAGGATCGAGATCGACAATGAGATCCTTGATGACGTTAAAGACCGGAAGGGGCT
The DNA here is from genome assembly GCA_964393245.1 of uncultured Syntrophaceae bacterium. Lineage (GTDB taxonomy): Bacteria > Desulfobacterota > BSN033 > BSN033 > UBA1163 > CAYMJV01. The sequence goes on along the minus strand of CAYMTD010000450.1, from coordinate 1,669 downwards.
CGATGAGAACCTCCTCCTTAAAATCCTTCACCAGCTTCTGACACGGAAGTCCACAGATGCCGTTAATCCTCATCCCGTCCGATCCGCAGACCCCATGTCCGCATGACCATCGAAATGACAGCGTAGAGTCTTGTTCCCACCGGATGCGATTGAGACAGTCAAGAAGCCGCTCCATGGGATCCGCCTCGACCTCATAGACTTGGTAATAAGGCTCCTTATCCTTCTCGGGATCAAAACGAAAGACCTTCAGTCTGACAAGCATCAAATTCCTCTGGGTTTTGCCGTGCCATGGTGCTGCTGTACTGCAGTCTAAAGACTATTGGCAGCAACACGGCATCCCTCCATTAACTTCAACACTTTCAGTAGATCCTTGCTTCTGGTTTGAACCGAGTGATTTTCACCGGCTTATATCTCACCTCAGGACCCCTCGTTGTCCGAAAAATCAGGCTATGTTTCAGAAAGCGGTCATCATCCCTTTTTGGGAAATCCTCCCGGTAATGGGCCCCCCGACTCTCCTTTCGATGGAGGGCGCTGATGAGCACAGCCTCGCACAGCTCAAGCTGGTGTCCTAACTCAAAGGCCTCCATCAGTTCGTAGTTGAAGAGCCTTCCTTTGTTGATCACTTCTGCGTCCTGATACCTCTGCTTTAACACCTGGATCGCCTCCAACCCTGCCTTGAGTCCTTCTTCATCCCGAAAGACCGAACCGTACTCCATCATCACCTCCTGCATCTTCTTTCGGAGATCGGGAATCCTCTCTTGCCCCTTCCTTTTCAGTAACTGCGTGGTGCCTTCCTCCACAACCTCTAAACCCACGGTGCCGAGTGAGGGAGGCTCAAGCTGCGCCACTTCATTCTTCATCGCCATACCACTTCTTCTTCCAAAGACCAGAAGATCGAGCAAAGAGTTGCAACCCAGCCGGTTCGCTCCGTGCACGGAAACACAGGCGCACTCCCCGGCTGCATAGAGTCCTGGGACGATCGAATTCCCCTCATCGGCTAAGACCCTCCCCTCTGTATCTGTGGGAATCCCTCCCATTAAATAATGGCAGGTGGTCTGAACAGGGATCGGCTCAAGGGCGGGATCGATCCCCAGATAGATTCTCACAAAGGAGGCGATCTCCCAGAGCCTCTGGGAGATCTTTTCCTTCCCCAGATGGGTGAGGTCCAGATGGACGTAATCCCTTCCCTCAATCCCCCTTCCCTCACGGATCTCTGTCAGAATCGCACGGGAGACGATATCCCGTGCTGCCAGGTCTTTCACCGTGGGAGCATAGCGTTCCATGAAGCGTTCACCTTCCCTATTTCTCAAAACCCCACCTTCGCCCCTTGCCGCCTCGCTCACCAGGATTCCCAGCGGGTAAAGACCCGTGGGATGGAATTGCACAAATTCCATATCTTCCAACGGAATCCCTTGCTGGTAGACCAGATCGAAAATCTCTCCTGTCGTTGCATTACTGTTAGAGGTGGTTTTATAGACCTTCCCACACCCACCCGTGGCTAAGAGAATTGCTTTGCCTTGAAGAAGGTGAAGTTCACCTTTGGCGAGATCGTAGATCACTAATCCCGCGCATCTTCCCTTTTCGAAGACCAGGGAGAGAACATAACATTCTGAATAGAATTTCACCTGATGGCGAAGACATTGATCGTAGAGGGTATCGAGGACAACCC
>CAYMTD010000449.1:0-2493 GCA_964393245.1 uncultured Syntrophaceae bacterium | reverse complement strand
CAATAACTCAACATCGACAATCTTTTGTCGATATCAATTCCCTAAGGGCCTAACAAAGGAAACGTCTTCGTTTTTGCTCATTGCACGCAATTCCTTCGAACAGAATATCAACGGCTGAAGAAGGGTTAAGGCTGAAGAAAGGATCGGGTGTCTCCCACAAATTCCTTTTTGACGACTGCATGATAGACCATCATCATAAGAGTATAGATGTCGAAGATCGGCAACTTGATTTCTTTTTGAATAGCGGCCGCGTAAGGGGGCATGTTGGTGCATTCGAGAACAACGGCTCCTACGTCCGGGCATTCGGAAACCATTCGTTTTGCCACGCCGATCAACTCATCCCTTGACTTCTTCGCATCCAATTCGATTTCGTCATCGAGAATCGCCCGTGAGAATTCTTCTTCCCCTTCCGTACCATAAATTACGTGAGGAACATGGTCCGCACCGACTGCTGAGAGATGCCTCTCAGTCAGCGACTGGGAGTGAATGGTAATAATCCCAACCTTCTGAGAGGGCTTCATCATTCGGTGAACCAGGGGCACCTGCATGAGGCTTGAGGTGAAAACAGGGATGTTGACCGAAGAGGCCAACTCCTTTTGAAAGAGGGCAAGAAACCCACAGCTCGTCGTGATGGCCTTTGCACCCTCTTTCTCCAACTGCTGTGCTCCTGAGATAAAGGCTTCCACTAATCCCTCTGCCCCTCTTCTCACGACACGATCGGGCGTTGCCTTCTTAATGACCTTATAAATGACGGGGAAGTTCCATGTATTGGCATTTCCTATATCCCCGGGAATTCTTGGGAATTGCGTTTCCAACATCAGAATCCCAATAGGACAGGCATGGGCGTTCTTCCCTCCGGTAGCTTTTTCCATTTGAGCTTTCTCCTTGGAGGAACTATCTAACAAAGTACCAAAAAGACCAAAGACCCTGATCCTGAACCAACTTCAGGATGATACACAAATAGCTTTTTGCATCCTGCTAATCTTTGAAAGCGGTGAGCGATTCTTTGATCGCTTTTCCTTCTTTGAAGCGGCTCAGAGCCAGTGGTGAGATGTCAATCGTCTCCGATTTTCCGTTTAAGATGAGCTCCGCTATGACCATCCCGGCTGCAGGTCCATGTTGAAAGCCATGACCACTGAACCCAACGGCCAAAACCAAACCCTCAACCTCTGGCACCTTTCCCAGGATAGCATGATTGTCTGGTGAAATTTCATAAAGACCGGCCCAGCCTCTGGAAATACTTGCCTCTTCAAAAACAGGAACCCGATGGGTCGCCTTTTCTGCGGTCTCAACCATGGCATCAAAATCCGTGGTCAAGTTAAAGCTGGGCTTCTCATCCTGGGGGCCGGACAGAAGGACACACTCCCCTTCCCTTCGGAAATAGAAGTTCTGCTTGTGGTCAATCGTGAGAGGAACAGAAACCGGGATTTTACGAAACGGATCCGTCACAAAGAGCTGGCGACGAATTGGGCTCACCGGTATCTCCACGCCTGCAAGCTTCCCCACATTGGCCGCATAGGGTCCCGCGGCATTTACGACCATGCGAGTCTCTACCCTTTCTTCTCTCGTTGTGACCGACACAATGCGATTCTTCTTCACTTCGATTGAAACAACCTCTGCCTTCTCAAAAATCTTGACCCCAAAGCGCCTGGCCCCTTTGGCCATCGCATTGGTCACCTCGCTCGGTCCTGCATAACCATCGGTATGACAGAAAGCGCCGCCCACGATATCTTCCACATTCAGAAAGGGCCATTCGTTCTTCACTTCCTCACGGGTCAGGAGCTTGGAGGGGACACTGAAACGGTTCTGGAGTTCGATATTTTTTCTAAAGGCTTCTAATTCCTCTTCATCCCTCGCCAGGAAGAGATATCCGATTTGATGAAACTCAGGGGAAGCCCCAAATTCCTCTTCAAAGTTTTGAAAGACCTCAAAGGCCTTCATGGCAAAGTGCATGTTGACTTCCGTGGACCATTGCCTTCGAATGCCCCCTGCGCAAAGTCCTGTCGAGCCCATGCCGAGCAGGTCCTTCTCAAACAAAACGACATCCTTGGCCCCCATTTTCCCCAAGTAGTAGGCAATGCTCACCCCTATGATTCCCCCTCCAACGATGACGATATCTGCAGTTTTGCTCATGCTCATGAAAATCCTTGCCATAAGCCTTCAGTTATGGTCGGCTGAAGTTTACTTAACCTGCAACTCAGCCCTTTAGGGCTCAAGAATCAGGGCTAAAGCCCTAAGTTACACTTCTTTAAATGATTTTTTTCCAGCCACTGATGTGTTACTCTTTGCCAAATTTTTTTCTTTACTTTTTGACTATCGTGGGTAAAATAACATTTTGGCTGTGGCGATTCAACAGATCGCTAAAAATCACAAGGAGGTGCCGTATGAAGAGAATTTTTTTGCTAACCATTTTTTTCGTGTTTGTTCTGGCTGTGTCTCTGGGCCACGCCCAAACCCTGACCTGGACAGCGGGAGGGGTGGGTGGAGGGTGGT
>CAYMTD010000448.1:0-2497 GCA_964393245.1 uncultured Syntrophaceae bacterium | reverse complement strand
GAGTAAAGGACCCATAACTTCTCTCAACGAGGTGGTAGTTTTCTTCTTTCTCCTCCCTCTCCTGCTTCTTCTCACCTTTGATGGTGAGGAGGCCATCCGATAGGGAGATGTCGATATCTTTTGGATCCATACCCGGAACCTCAGCCTTCACCACGATCTCATTCTTGGTTTCGGCAACGTCGAGAGAGGGTAACCAGCCTTCTTCCTCTTCACCCCTTGAGATTCCCCTTTCAAAGAAGGTATCCCAAATCCGATCCATTTCCCTCCTCATCCTTTCGAAATCCCTGAAGGGTGTTAGTTCCCTAAAAGGTCTCCACAGAGTCAGGTCACGTGCCATGCCGATCACCTCACTTTCTGGAATTTCCTACGCAAAAAATAATCACGATTTTTTCTTTGTCAAGGGGGTCTGGCTTCATCCGTTACATTCGTTATCCTTCGAGCTATTCGTGTCGTAAAAGAATTCCCTTGAAACTGGGGATTTATTTGTTATGATGAAATTAATATCTTTAGAAAGGAGGAAAAGAAGGATGGCTTATGCGGCAAAGGATTACAACACACTCATTGGGATGGAGGGGTTCAGCGAGACCCTGCTCAAGAACCATTTTACGCTCTATCAGGGATATGTAACCAACACGAACAAAGTGATGGACACCCTCTCTGAAATGGCAAAAGGAGGAAAGATCGGGACCCCTGAATATGCTGAGTTGAAGCGCCGATTAGGGTGGGAATTCAATGGAATGAGACTCCATGAGCTCTATTTTGAGAACCTGGGTGGTAAGGGAGCCCTGAACAAGGGAGGAAAACTGGGCAAGAAATTGGTTGAGGAATTTGGAAGCTACGAAAATTGGGAAGCCGACTTCAAAGGGGTGGGGACCATGCGGGGAATTGGATGGGCTATCCTCTACCAGGATAATGTGACTGGAAAATTGATGAATCAGTGGATCAACGAACATGACGTCGGTCATCCCGCAGGATGCAACCCGCTATTGATCCTGGATGTCTTCGAACATGCCTTTATGATCGATTACGGCTTGAAGCGGGCAGATTACATCGGAGCCTTCTTCAAGAACATTAAATGGGAGGCCGTCGAAGGCCGACTGAAATAGCCGTTTTCTAAGATAGGTTCCCTTTGATGGTTGAAGGGGGGGGGAGCCGCCCTTTTTGTCTCTGAATTTGGTAATTCTATCGTCCAATATGTAGGAATAAGTCATATTTTGTATGGATTTTCTTGACAAATGTGGGTCCGTTTGTTAGGCTTATTGTTGATCGGAGGAAGATCCATGTCCCAGGAAATGATGAATACCAAAGAGGTGGCCCAATATTTGGGGATCCATGAGAAACAGGTCTATGTGTTGATCAGAGCTAAAGGGATTCCGTCTACCCGCCTCACCGGGAAGTGGGTTTTTCCGAAAAAATTGATTGACGAATGGATTGAATTGGACGCCAAGATTGGCCTTGAGAAAGTTAGGGAGAAAAGCCGCCGGATCGAAGGTGCCCTTCTGGCATCGGGAAGTAACGACCCTATTCTCGACATGCTTCAGACTTATCTGAGAAAATCATATCCCGAGTTCTATATCTTCTCTGCCAACACAGGGAGCACGGACGGACTGAAGGCCCTAAACATGGGTTACACAGACATCGCCTGGTCCCATCTTCTTGATCCCAAAAGCGGGGAGTATAACATTCCTTTTCTTGCCACCTATCTTCCCAATGTAAAGCCGGTCGTGGTCAATCTTTTTGATCGGGACCTTGGATTTGTGACGGCCCCCAAGAATCCGCTTGGTATTCGGGGATTTGAGGATCTCACCCGCAAAGGGGTCCGGTTTCTAAACCGTCAGAAAGGGGCAGGTACCAGAGTCCTTTTGGACTACCACATCAAACGATTGAAGATCTCACCTTCCGGGATTTCTGGGTATGAAAAAGAGGTGTACACCCATTTCGAAGTTGGCCTCTCGATCCTTTCAAAAGAAGCCGATGTGGGCATAGCCACGATTGCCGTCTCCAAACTTTTCGGCCTTCCATTTACCCCCATCACCCGGGAGCGATTCGATATGATTCTTGATAAGTTAACCTTTTTTGAAAAGGGAGTTCAGGCATTCATCGAGATTCTCAATTCATCAGAATTTCGGAGTAGGGTGGCTCGGGTAGGGAACTACGACTTTATCCATTCCGGAAAGATCCTTTATTCAAAAAAATAATTCAGGAGGAGTGAAGATGCTGAATGCGTTTCGGTATATCTTAGCTGGATTCGTGATCTGGCTGTTTTTTGTCGGCGCTGACCTTGCCAACCCCCAACAGAAAACGATCATCTTAGCCACCACAACGAGCACACAGGATTCGGGACTTCTCGATGTTCTGATTCCTATCTTTGAGAAAAAGACGGGTTATTTTGTCAAAACGATTGCTGTGGGTTCGGGCCAGGCCATGGCCATGGGACAAAAGGGCGAGGCTGATGTGCTTTTGGTCCACTCTCCAGCGGCCGAGAAAAAATTTGTTG
>CAYMTD010000447.1:0-2509 GCA_964393245.1 uncultured Syntrophaceae bacterium | reverse complement strand
GAAGTGAACCAGTATCTTGAGCAAGCCTCAGATGAAGAGATCCTCGAACTGGCTCGAAAACTGGGCAGCGGAATCTTCATGTCCGTTCCTGTGTTCGACGGCGCTTCGGAAGAGGAGATTAAGAGCCACTTGGAGGAAGCGGGGCTTCCGATTTCGGGCCAGACGACGCTCTATGATGGGAGAACGGGAGAGCCCTTCCACCATAAGGTGACGGTCGGCTACATGTACCTGCTGAAATTGCACCACTTGGTGGATGACAAGATTCATGCCCGCTCCATCGGTCCTTACTCCCTGGTCACTCAGCAGCCCCTGGGTGGAAAAGCACAGTTCGGCGGTCAGCGTTTGGGGGAGATGGAAGTCTGGGCTTTGGAAGCCTATGGAGCGGCTCATTCCCTTCAGGAATTCTTGACGGTGAAATCGGATGATGTGGCCGGAAGGACCCGGGTCTATGAAGCCATCGTCAAAGGGGAGCATACCCTGGAACCGGGACTCCCGGAATCGTTCAATGTCCTGGTGAAAGAGTTACAAAGTCTCTGTCTCGATACCGAACTGATCGAGGAGAGAAAAGAGGAACCCTAACAAACGCAAAGCGCTAAGCGCCGAGCGCCCCCCACCCTTTCCCTCCCCCTCAAGGGGGGAGGGATGGGGAGGGGGTGAACGCTATGCGCTCTGCTCTATGCGCTGTGCCTTTTGAAAAGGAGGAACCCTTGGAAGACTATTTGTCATTCTTCGAAAAGGCGAAAAATCCCATCACGTATAATGCCATTCGCATCTCCATTGCCTCTCCGGAAAAGATTGAATCATGGTCCCATGGGGAGGTGAAGAAGCCGGAGACCATCAATTACCGGACTTTCAAACCCGAGAAAGATGGGCTCTTTTGTGCAAAGATCTTCGGCCCCACGAAGGACTATGAATGCAATTGCGGCAAATACAAGCGGATGAAGCATCGAGGCATTGTTTGTGAAAAGTGCGGCGTGGAGGTCATCCAATCAAAGGTCCGGCGGGAGAGAATGGGCCATATTCGACTGGCCACACCCGTGGCCCATATCTGGTTTCTCAAGAGCATTCCGAGCAAGATTGGAATCCTGGCCGATATGACGTTGAGAGAACTGGAGCGCATCCTCTACTTTGAAGCTTATCTCGTGCTTGACGGCAAGGAAACGCCACTGAAGAAGGGTGAGATTTTATCGGAAGATCGTTACCGGGAAGCGAGGGAAAAGTACGGGGAGGATTTCGTGGTTTCGCAGGGGGCCGAGGCGGTACGTGAGCTCCTGAAAGGCATGGATGTAAAGGACCTTTCCAAGAAGCTCCGGACAGAGATGAAAGAGACTGCCTCGGAGGCGAAAAAAAGACGTCTGGCGAAACGACTCAAGATCATCGAATCCTTTTTAGAGTCGGGAAACAAACCGGAATGGATGATTTTGGAAGTGATCCCGGTCATCCCCCCCGACCTCCGGCCCCTCGTTCCGTTGGATGGGGGCCGCTTTGCCACCTCGGATCTCAATGATCTTTACCGGCGGGTCATCAACCGGAACAATCGGCTCAAACGTCTTCTTGAATTGAATGCTCCTGAGATTATCATCCGGAATGAGAAACGAATGCTACAGGAGGCGGTCGATGCTCTCTTCGACAATGGAAAGAGGGGGAGGACCATCCTGGGAGCCAACAAGAAACCCCTCAAATCCTTGAGTGATATGCTTCGCGGAAAACAAGGCCGCTTTCGTCAGAATTTGTTGGGAAAGCGGGTCGACTATTCCGGCCGGTCCGTCATTGTCGTCGGCCCTGAATTGAAACTGCATCAGTGTGGACTTCCCAAGAAGATGGCCCTTGAGCTTTTCAAGCCCTTTATCTACCATCGTTTGGAAGAGAAAGGGCTAGCGACCACCATCAAAAGCGCCAAGAAAATGTTGGAGAAGGAAAGGCCGGAGGTCTGGGACGTCCTCGAGGAGGTGATTCGCGAACATCCGGTCATGCTCAACCGGGCTCCAACGCTTCACCGGCTGGGGATTCAGGCCTTTGAGCCTGTCCTGATCGAAGGCAAAGCGATTCAACTTCACCCTCTGGTCTGCGCTGCCTTCAATGCCGATTTCGACGGAGACCAGATGGCGGTTCATGTCCCCCTCTCCGTAGAAGCGCAAGCAGAGGCGAGGATTCTGATGATGTCCACCAACAATATCCTCTCCCCTGCGAATGGAAAGCCCATTATCGTGCCGACTCAAGACATCGTCTTAGGGATCTATTACATGACCAGAGGGCGACCCTTTGTCAAGGGCGAGGGAAAGCTCTTTTCAAGTCTGGAGGAGGTCCGGATCGCCTACGATGCAGGTGAGTTGGACCTCCATGCTCGTGTGAAGGCCCGGGTGAACGGAGAATTGGTAGAGACGACGGTCGGTCGCGTCCTTCTGAAAGAGATCATCCCTGAAGAAATTCCTTTCTCCATGATCAACAAGGTAATGAAGAAGAGCGAACTGGCCAATCTGATCGACTATTGCTACCGTTATTGTGGCGA
>CAYMTD010000446.1:0-2511 GCA_964393245.1 uncultured Syntrophaceae bacterium | reverse complement strand
CCATTGGCAGGGCATTAATGGCTCAGCCGAAGCTATTGCTCCTGGACGAGCCTCTGATGGGGCTCAGTCCGGCTATCCAATCAAGGCTGGTTCAAGCGATTAAAGAGATCAATGAGAAAACTGGAATCACGATATTGATCACTGAGCAGTATGCTCAACCTATTCTTCCGATCGTAGATCACGGTTACGTGATGGAAAAGGGGACAGTTGTTTTAGCTGGAACAGCGAAAGAACTTACGGATAATCCACACGTCAAGGCAGCTTACCTTGGGGCTTGATTTTGAAAATTGGTTTCTGGTTACGGCTACGAGACCTGTTTGCTTTAGGGGAAAAGGGCTAATGTTAAATTCTCGGGACGAAAGACGTAACCGAATGACGATACGGGCATCCTTACCGTTGCCGTCAAACAAAATCATTATTTCCTGATCAGTCGATGAGTGTTTTATGACGGTTTCCTCGAGAGACAGTAAAAGCATATTTGGCGTGATCGAAGGTATTTGTGAGAAATATCCTCACAAACCGGCGATCATTTATTTGGGTGAAAAATTCTCTTATTCCAAGCTGAGAGATTTGGTACAGAGATTTGCCGCTGCTTTAGCCAATTTGGGTGTGGGACTTAATGATAAGGTCATGATCTATATTGCTAATTGTCCTCAGTTCCTTGTGGCTTATTTCGGAATTCAGGAGATCGGTGCCATCCCAGTGCCTGTTTCCCCCATTTACACCCCTTTTGAGCTTGAATACATGGTTAATGATTCTGGGGCCGAGACGATCATTTGCCAAGATACAAATTTCCGCTACGTAACGCAAGTATTCGAGAAACACAAATTAAAAAGGATCATTGTGACTAACCTTTCAGATTTACTTCCGTGGTGGAAACGAATGATAGGGAAAGCACTCGATAAGGTACCCAAAGGTGTGGTCAAAAAGACCAGTCAGGTATATTTTTTTGACGATTTAATAAGAAGATATCCCCACCCATACCCAAAACTGACCATAAAACCCGAGGAACAGCTTGCCTCAATTCTTTATACCGGTGGAACAATTGGATTTCCAAGAGGGGTACCAAGTTCTCACGCTAAAATGCTATGTTCCCTAAAGGATTATGGAGATCTGACAAAGAACCATATTTCAGAAGGAGGGGATGATGTCCTTCTCATTGCCATTCCTCTTTTTCACATGATGGGACAAGAAGCCATCCTAGGTTGGGGATTAGGGAAAGGGATTAGCGTTGTGTTGATGCCCTTTCCTCAAGTGGATGCTATTTTAGATGCTATACAAATGTACAAGGTAACGATACTTACAGGTGTGCCTGCCCTATACCGTATGATCCTGGGAAACGAAAGGATAAAATCGTATGACCTCAGTTCACTGAAATATTGCTGGTGTGGAGGAGATGTCCTTCCCCCTGATCTGTTTAAACGGTGGCACGAAACATTCCAAATTCCGTTATTCCAGAATTACGGGACCACAGAAATGGGTTGTATCGCCCTTAGTCCCTTAGATCGATTTCCTATGATAGGGAGTATTGGGCTTCCTGTACCTTCTAAGCAAATTAAGGTCGTCGATCCAGATACATTGGAAGAGGTACCTGCCAATAAAGTGGGGGAGCTGTTGGTCACTTCTGAATATGGAACCCAAGCGTGTTACTGGAACAAACCTGAAGAATCCTCAGAGTGTTTTGTCGAAATAGAGGGGAGGACATGGAATTTAACTAACGATTATGTTCAAATTGATGAGGATGGGAACTTGTTTTACATCGATAGAAGTGCGGATATTATTAAATATAAAGGGTACCGAGTTTCATGCTCAGAGATTGAAGCAATTCTGCAAAGCTTTAAAGTGGTAAAAGAGGCTTGTGTGATCGGCGTTCCAGATCCAGCCGTAGGGGAGCTCATTAAAGCGATCGTGGTACTCAAGGAAAACACTCGAGGTGTCGACGCCTCCGAACTGATTAAATGGTGCCGTGAAAAGCTTGCCCCTTATAAGATTCCTGACTACATAGAATTCAGGGACATGCTGCCTAAATCTAAAGTCGGCAAGCTCCTAAGGCGGGAACTAAGAGAAGAAGAACGAAGGCGATGGTTAAAGAGAAAATAGTCCTTCCTCCAAATTGATTTTCCTATTGTTCAATCCAATTCATGTGAATCGATCCGTTTCCATTTCACCCTTATCCTGCATAATTCCCGACCATCTTTTTTTCGAAAAATACTGTGGAGAAAGGTAAAAGGAAGGTTTTCAACAGGCGCTGTATGGATCGATATTTCGTCACCAAGGGAGGATTCGGCAAGGAAGTTCATCTCGAAGCTCTGGATGTGATGGGTTTGGTTCATCTCAAACGGATAACTATCCAATATCCATTCAATATATTTTGTGTTGTTCACATGGTGATGCATATCGATATCGCTGTACCGAACCGTGTAAGACTTTTCCACCTTAGGATGAACGGGAAAGGAGATCTTCGGGGGCTCCTCAGCCGCCGGAAGACCATCGAAGAGATGTTCGATATGT
>CAYMTD010000445.1:0-2519 GCA_964393245.1 uncultured Syntrophaceae bacterium | reverse complement strand
CCTTTTTCGATCAATGTCCACAACAAGTCGAAGTTCGAGGTTTACGGTGAAGAAATGATCGAGAAGGAAGTCAAACAGAGTGGAAATAGCGGCCGGGTTTATCTTCCTCCGGAATGGGTGGGAAAGCATGTCAAAATCATTCGGATTGACTGAGAAGAGGGTGGGGGAGGACATTAAAATCCGGAAAATTGAGACTGAAGATGTCCCGGAAATCGTCTCTATCCAGGAATCCATATTGCAAAAGAAGGTTTCGAAGAAGTGGATTCAGATGGTCGAGGGTCATCTCAAGAAGGAAGAAGCCTTAGGTTTTGTTGCCTTGAAGGATGGTCACGTGGTGGGCTTCATCATCGGGGAGATCAAAGGAGAAGGCTTCGGCTTAGAGCAAAGCGGTTGGATCGAAGTGGTTGGGGTACATCCACGGCAGATGGGAATGGGAATTGGACGAACCTTAGCTGAAAAACTTTTTTCGTTCTTTAGAAAAAAGGGAATCCGCGATATCCATACCTCTGTGCGCTGGGATGCCGGCGACATGCTTTCCTTCTTTAAGGCGATTGGTTTTGACCGTTCCCCGTTTATCAATCTTAGGAAACATCTGGATTGAAGCCTTCAGCCTAAAGAAGGAGCTTCCGGAATCAGGTGTTCAATAAACATGAACAATTGGGTGGCGGAAAAGAATGGAACGGAGAAGGAGTTTTTTATCAAAGAACCGCACGAACTTTTTTGGGCGGAAGCAAGTGAAAGTGCTAACAAGCTCATGCATAGAGGGGCTAAAAAATGAGGTACGCAGAGACAGGGTATAACTTAGAAATCGATCTCTCCAGGGGAAATATCGAGAGAGTAGAAACTGACCCCAAATTAACGGAACTTCATCTGGGGGGACTTGGTACAAACGCCAAGATCATATGGGATAGGGTTCCACCTGAAATTGAACCCTTTTCACCTGATAATCTCTTAGTATTCTCGGCCGGTCTCTTAGGTGGCACCCCGGCTACGGGTGCCAACCGTACCATTGTTTCTACCATTTCTCCTCAAACTTTGTTAATGGCCTATTCCATGATGGGTGGATTTTTTGCCCCAGAATTGAAACATGCCGGTTATGACAAAGTAATCATTCGTGGGAAATCCCCCAAGTTGGTTTACTTGTGGATTAACAATGATAAAGTGGAGATACGGGATGCCTCCCATCTTCATGGCAGAGGTGCCGTTGAAACCCAAGAGCTTATTCGACAGGAATTGAAGGAGCCAAGAGCCCAGGTGGCTGCTATTGGCCTGGCTGGCGAACATAAGGTTTATTATGCCTCCATCGAGCATGGGAGGTCGAGTGCCAGCCGACAAGGGATAGGGGCCGTGATGGGAGACAAAGGGATAAAGGCCATCGCTGTCCGCGGAACCAAGGACATCAATCTTGCCCGACCGGCTGAATTTATTGAGCTGTGCAAAGGAATACTGGAATATATACTCTATCGACAGAGTAATCCGATTCCTGGGGTCATGCCCATCTTAGCAATACTCGGATCACCTCAAGAGATGAAACTCTATGATGAGGAGTGGCATACTGAGAATTTCATGTGGGGGAATGCCCGCGAACGGAAAAAAGATTTTTGGAACCAGGAAATCGAAAAGAAGTGGAAAGAGACACAAGAAAATGTGCGGAAGCGGCTCATCAGTTGCTATAACTGCCCGGTGCAATGCGGGGCCATCATTTCTGTCCCGGGACTTTCAACCTACATGATGAAATGCTTTTCGAAACTTACCTATACCATGGCGGCCTATTCAGATCTGGATTTTGGTTTCAGAATCGCCCAACGTGCTACGGAGTATGGCGTGGACGGATACTCCACCCCGCAGGTGATGGCCTTTGCCATTGAGCTTTACGAAGCCGGCATTCTGACGGACCAAGACATGCCGGAGTTTCCGTCGACAAACGAGGAGAGATTTTACTGGCTACTTGATCGAATTGTTCGGCGAGAAGGGATTGGCGATGTTTTGGCCAACGGAACTTACTGGGCGGCCAAACAGATCGGTAAAGGCGCAGAAGCCTATGCGCATAATACGATCAAAAAACATGAGCAGTTGCCTCTCAAGCTTGGGATGCTGAATCCGATTTATTTCCTGATGTATTCAACTGGCGAAAAGATCAATATTACCCAGATTGAAGGACAGTTTCCCCAGGCGCCTTTTCCGACGATGGAGGAAAGGGTGGAGTTTGTCAAAGATTGGGTCCAGGTTCCTGATGAGAAGTTCAAGCAATATCTCTTGGACTGGGAGCCCAGAGGGGAACGCTCCATCCCCTTTTACCCGACGGTTGAAATGTGCTGTGAAATTGTGGATTGGATGGAAAGAATGCACTACGTGGATGACGCTCTCGGAATCTGCGCCGGGTTGTCATCCTTTCCTCTCAAGCCGCCCTATCATATACACAATTACCCGCTGTTTATCTCATCGGCGACCGGGATGAATATCGATAAGGATAAACTATGGGAAATAACCACGAGGAACCGAACGTTAGTGAGAGCGGT